>NZ_JBFRLK010000038.1:0-68816 GCF_041469805.1 Vibrio sp. 10N.286.48.C11
CGCCATGCTCGGCGCACCATTAAAGTGACCCAGCTCTGGGTCAAAGCAACAAACACCACTGTCTTATACCGCTTTTATTGAACAGCAAACTCGATCAGCATTAAGGTGACCCAGCTCTGGGTCAGAGCACAAACACTACTGACTTTATCGCTTATAACAGTAATAGCCTGAGATTTATCGTCAACAACGATAATCATCGTACTTTTATCGTTGTTAACAATAATTAAGAATACTTATTGAAGACAATGATAAAAACCTCCGATCCGCAGCGATAATTAAAACACTAATTTTAATTAAATATCATCAATTCGCTCTAGTGGAGTGCAGTATAAACTTAATAATTTATTACATCATATCATTGTAATTTCATGTGATTTTACTTTTTAAAAATCAATCTTTAAAATAAAAAGCAAAATATATTAACAAAAACAATTTATTAATTATTTAATTCATGCTATAACCATTATAACTGTTATAGCTATTATAAGGTTATAATTTTAATATAAGGACGAAAATAGAATTCATTGTTGAAAAACACAAACATTCATAAAAACACATGAAAAACCACTGCGCTGTGACGCACTTCTAGTGCGCTAAACAGCACTGACTGTGCTTGAAGCAGCATTTGACATCTAAATACCACAATAATAACCGCACTACCTCTTTGCAGTATCAACAGGTAACCGCTCTACCATAGAGCAAATTAACTCACCTCAAATGATCCATATTATATATAATACTATTACTTAGTTTTCTGCTAGAAGCTAATAGTACTCAGGTAATAGCAGAACTGGATTTATAGAGTATGCCAAACCATAATTAAAACAAATTCTACCAGTATTTATTGTTCACCCATCAAATATATTTTCCACGTTAGAATTATCATTCGACATGGACTCCCTTACATGGGCATCCTTAATAAATATTTAACTTTTTATCTAGTGTAATGAAAACATATAATAGTGTTTATCGCTGTCCCTATCTCATGAAAAATCACCATAGCGAATTCGATCCAAAATGCCTAGGACTGCATCTCTTCCTTCTGGCATTCGTAGCATTTCTACTGCTGTCAAACCATCAAAAAACCATTTAGGGGAATTTAGCCATTCATCAGCTAAGCCTTCTTCTTCAAATATCTCTAAAGCGGCTTTTCTCACTTCAGTTACACTATCCATATCCTATACCTCGAACTATTCAAACCGATTAGGTTTGGCTTGCTATATAAGCAAACCCTCGTCTGGAACCTCCACAAAACCCAACGCTCTATAACCTTTATCTCTTTTCTTAAACATCCTAGACAGCATAGGGATTTTCGAGTCGACGTAGTCGATAACTTTAACTTCATCTTTCCCTTCAAACTCACGCTGTATTCGACCAACATACTGAATAAGTGAACCTTTCCAGGATACTGGTAGTGCTAATATTAGAGTATCTAGCCTGGGTAAGTCGAAACCCTCCCCGATAAACCTCCCAGTAGCAACAAGTACTTCGGTGGTTGCTAGTTTCTCCATGACGTCTGCTTGCTGCTTTTTTTTCATTGCACCGACAAGCACTTGATGTTTAAGTCCCGTATCATCAAGTAGCTTAGATATTATATTGGCATGCTCTCTTCGCTCTGTTAATACGATAGGGACTCTTCCTTTACCAACTTCATATTTAATGTCCTCAATAATGACCTTGTTACGTTCAGAGTGCAGCATCAACCAACGGTACACATCAGAAATATGAGGTTTGGGTTCATCCGAAATCAAACTTAGCGGCACATCAAATAACAAAGCTTTCTTTTCCAATCGCTGAACAAATCGAGATCTTTGGTCAGACTTGATGCTATGCCTGACCCTACCCGCTTGCATGAAGATAATAGGGTGATGTCCATCTCGCCTTTCTAAAGTAGCACTTATCCCAACAACAAATTTGGCATGCGACTCAGATAGAACTCGTTCAAATTGAGGTGCTGACAGATGATGACATTCATCGACTATGACTTGCCCATAGTCCTGAATCAGTTCATTGACACTATTATCACTCCTGTTGAACAAACTTTGATACGTCGCAATATCGATCTGCCCTGTTGGCTTTTTCTTGCTTCCAGTCCACACTCCAACATCAACCCCCAGAGCAAAAACCTTGAGTCTCTCTTGCCATTGTTCTACGAGCTGTTTGTTGTGAACTAACACTAACGTATTAACTTTTCTTTGGCATATGAGGCCAATGGCGGTAATCGTTTTGCCAAATGCTGTAGGCGCATGAAGTACGCCATTGTCATATTGAAGAAGTTTATCAACAGCTTTACGTTGCGCTGAACGCAGGGAACCAACAAATTTAATAGTGCCTAATAGCCGCCCTTCAATCCTCTTGTCTTCTACCTGTAACGAAATTCCATTAGAGGAACAGATATCCTCCAAATCATCCAAGCACCCTCTTGGCAAACTCAAATAGCCGCTGTCTATCTCCGCTAGACAAATGAACCGAGCAATTCCATTTGTCGATAAGCGCAACCCCTGGGCCTTGAAGAACTTTGGATTTGAGAAAGATGCGACTTTCTTTAACTGGGCGATTAAAGGGTTAGGGAGACTAGACAACGGGATATAGAGTCGATTAGCAATAACCGCTTGCAACACTTCAGGGCAGCCTTCTATAGCGTTCCTAGTGGGTAGAGAGCGCTCCCAAGGGGCTTGCTGACAGATATCTGCCGATGTCTGCTCTTGATGTGTTCGATTAATTAAAAGTGCTTCGACTTTTACAGGCGCTACACGTTTTGTTGAAACCAGAGCAGCCCATTGATCGGCACAAGCAACGAATGATTGGTCAACAAATGTCGAATTACCACACGACCGTGATTGCTTTTGCAATGGCAGAGCTATCAAATTGCCAATACCTCCTACTGGAAGTACATCTTGGTTGGGAAAAAGCCTATCGTAAGACTCAAAAGATAAAACGCCATGAATTTTCATCGCTTCATCTAAGAGGAAAAAACCTAACTGACGAGCTAGTTTGGCTTCTATGGCTTGATCGAAGAAAATCCACACGTGTGCGCCATTCCCAGACCTTGAGCGCTCTAGTAGGCAATCAATTCCATTCTGTCGGCATGCATTGACATAAGCTATTGATGCTAATTGCCAGTCACTTTTGTCGAAATCAACGGCTAGTAACCAACATGTGTTGTTCGATAGCATTGGGTATAAACCAATGACTTCTTTTCCAGTTAAGTGATTATAGATCGCATCTTCATCTAAAGACTTGAACGCTTGGTTGGGACATTCTAAACATTTAGTCTTAGGTTTATTGCAGAGTCCTTGCTGCCATTCATTATGGCACGCCACTGCATAACCACTTCTCCCTTTATTGTTCTGCCAACGATGCGCATAACAATAGTCATTCCCCCTAAAGTAGGCCTTGAATAAAGCAACTTTTTGCCCTGGAGAATACTCATGTTGATCACCTGCCGTCGAGCTGGCGTTTTGAGCTAATAAA
The DNA here is from genome assembly GCF_041469805.1 of Vibrio sp. 10N.286.48.C11. Lineage (NCBI taxonomy): Bacteria > Pseudomonadati > Pseudomonadota > Gammaproteobacteria > Vibrionales > Vibrionaceae > Vibrio > Vibrio sp. 10N.286.48.C11. The sequence continues at coordinate 3,475 of NZ_JBFRLK010000038.1, forward strand.
GACTGGCGGCGCTGCTCTAAATGGCTTAGCTCGACCCTTAGCTCTAAGATCTGTTGTTCAATCCTTTGAAGCTCATCCATATTTAGTCCCAGCGGTCGGTCCGACTACACAAGTCAGTGCGTATTAAAACATAAGAAACCACAAGCATTATTTTTAACTGTCTAACATATTTGCCAAGCTTTCTAGCTTATTATGATACCAACACCCCAACAATTAACAGCATAACGTAACATGACAATTCAACACGTTCCTTTTGGCTTAAGAATCGAAGACCATTCCTTTGTGGATGTCTGCGATGTCGCTCGCGGAAAAAAATGTGATTGTATTTGTCCGTCTTGTCACACTCCACTCATAGCCCGACAAGGAGAAGAGAAGCAGTGGCACTTTGCCCATGCAACTCGCAAAGTAGATAAAACCGATAAGGAGTGTGACTTTTCCTTCTTTGTTTCCGTCAGAATGATGGCAAGGCAAGTTATCGAAACGGGTATTAGGATCGCTCTCCCAGAGTACAAGTGCACTGTAGCTCGTCAGGCTAAAGGAACCCACTTCAAAGAAGAATTTTTGGTAGCAAAACAAACAACTATCGAACTAAAAGACGTACATAAGGAAGCAGCGTTTTCAAATTGCGTTGTCGACATTGTTGGTAAGGTTCAAGCCTTCTCTTTTGTCATATACTTTACCCACCCAAATCGCCCACTCCCTGCTAGTCTTCATGTCTCTGATAACCAACAAAGTGGTGTACTAGAAATTAAACTCGATGATACACACCACTTGTTCAAAGAAAATAGAGCTGGAACTAGGCAACTAGATAGGCTAAAGCTCTTTCTACAAAATGACCTGTCATCCAAGAGCTGGGTATTTCATCCACGAAAAGCATCAATACAGAAAGCAGCATATCAACGTTTGAACTCGACTATCGCTAGCTATCAAGTCAATCGTCACTCAACAACTAGTCATTCTAGCCATGGAAGTCGTGTTTCCTATCAGCACAACGACCCTTGGCTTGCGCCAAGAAACAAACCGACAGCTCCACCGTCACCGTTCCCCAAAAGAACAGCTACATTCGAATGCATCATGTGTAACTGCCAATGGCAAGCTTCATTACCAGGACAACCTACCTGCCCTAAATGTCATAACCACCTGTATGCTAGCGAGGTATCTTCGAGATAAAGACACATCAAGTGTTCATTTTATTCCCCTGTTCATTTTTTATGAACAAACTAAAAAATGAACAGGATCTGATGTTCCCAGCTTTAGTTTCTCAAGGCTCAACGGGTATCTTTGCTCCCTATGTCTCACCATGTCATCCAATATCCCTTTGTAGGGATATAACTCGTAAAATCCCCACAAGGGGATATGGTGGACTATATCCCCACTAAGGGATATACTTTACCATATCCTCACTAAGGGATATACTTTACCATATCCTCACTAGAGGATAATGAGATATATAAAGTCGCACCTTAACTCTATCGAGGGTCGGAAGAAATGATATATAGTCCAAAGCAACTCGCTGACATGATGCTCCTAATAAGGCAAAAGAACGGCTGGACTCAATCAGAGTTGGCCAAAAGGGTAGGCATAAAGCAAGCAACTATCTCAAACTTCGAAAATAGTCCTGATAAGACAACACTTTCGACTTTCTTTAAACTTATTCAGGCAATGGAACTGACACTGAGCATCCAGGAAAAAGCACAAGTAAGTTCACAAGATAGCCAAGATGATGAGAACTGGTAATGCAAAAACTAAACGCATACATGAACGGAGAACTCGTAGGGACTCTCAATAAACAGAATAATGGTGCTCATACTTTTCAGTATGATAAGACCTGGGTAACCAGTGACAAGTCCCGACCACTATCATTGTCTCTAAAATTACAACTGCCACCTATAACTTCAGACTCAGTCATCAACTACTTCGACAACCTTTTACCTGATAGCCCAAAGGTGAGAGATAGGATCGTAGCTCGTTATAAAGCTTCATCTAAGCAGCCATTCGATCTTCTCAAAGAAGTTGGTAAAGATAGCGTCGGAGCTATTGCATTAATTTCTCCTGAACAACCTTACAAAAATGAACCACTCAATTACCAAGTCTTAGATGATAAAAAGTTGGATGCCGTGCTCTCAGCTTACAAATCTGATATCCCCCTCGGAATGGTTGAAGAAGAAGAAGATTTCAGAATATCAGTGGCTGGTGCTCAAGAAAAAACAGCACTCCTATTCGTTGATCAACAGTGGTGTATCCCCAAAGGTAATACTCCAACAACTCATATCATAAAACTACCAATTGGCGAAATACAGCAAGCAAACGCAACATTAGATCTTAAAGACAGTGTTGAAAATGAGTACCTTTGCATCGAGTTAGCTAAAGCACTAGGGTTTTCAGTTCCCAATGTCCACATGATCAAAACTGATAACCTGAAAGCTTTAGCTGTAGAGCGATTCGATAGACGCTGGACTAAAGATAAAGCTAACTTACTCCGTCTACCTCAAGAAGACATGTGCCAAGTATTTGGTATGCCATCATCAATCAAGTACGAATCTCAAGGTGGCCCTGGTATTTCGGAAATCATGAAGCTAATCATGGGTTCAAGTAATGCTCTGGAAGATCAGTATAACTTCATGAGATTTCAAGTATTTCAGTGGGTTATAGGGGCAACCGATGGGCATGCAAAGAACTATTCTATTTATATTGAGAAGGGAGGGAGTTATCGTTTAACTCCATTCTACGATATTTTATCAGCATACCCGCTTCTGGGTGGTCGAGGCCTGAATATTAGAAAACTCAAGCTAGCAATGGGACTCAAAGCGACTAGGGGGAAAAAGTATGAAATTAACAAAATCTTACCTCGCCACTTTCTGGATACTGCTAAAGCAGTAAACTTCAGCCAAGATAAGATGCAAGAGATATTGAATGAACTGAAAGATGGATTCCCTGAAGCAATCTTACAAGTAAAAGCCAAGCTACCCGAAGATTTCCCTGAAAAGATTTCAGATTCGATTTTTGAAAATGCGACAAAGATACTTTCGAAGATTTAATATTCAGAAAGTAAATTGATGCAATAAGCTATAGGGAGACTCCACTGACCAATAGAATATTTGGCTATATCCAAATAAATATCTATAGCTATATTATATATAAAGACGGGGGGTCAGTTCCTTTTCAAGCAGGATTTTGATGTAACATCTTAAGTAACATCAAATTAGAACATTAACTCTAAAGCCTTATATAATGTAGATTGGTACAGCCATTCAACTCCCGCCAGCTCCACCAAACGTTTGGAAACAGCGTATTTTCAATGGGTTAACGCCTTTTGGGAATGCGCTGTTTTTGTATGGGTGCCACAGTAAAGTGCCACACTTCATAAAGTCTATTCTCTTCCTTTCCCCTATTCAACACCTTGCATTATCATAATAACCTAACTATCTGAGTGTAAGGCGATTATCAATGGAAAGAGGTATTGTTCTATCTCCTCAATTTGAGTATCCAGAAACAGGTGGGGCTTTATTTCGTTCTGCTACTGATGATTTTGAGTTACGTAAGTACCTACTTTATTGGGATAAGATTGAAGTTCCTAAATGCTCCTCGATAGAGTTTGATTGCTGGCAGTTCCAAGAACTAGAAAAAGCTGGTGCGTTACAACGAACTCGACATGGAGAAAAACCTCGCTCGCTTGGAATGCGCATGGAACAAAGCAGTGTGATTAATGTATCTAACTTTATGACTGCTGAGATTGTTGATTGCACTGATGTAACCCTAAGCAAAAAGGCTGGAGATGAAATCCTTGCTTCACATGAAGCAATTTTTAAACAGCTCAATGAAGCACATCCAGGCTTATGGTCTAAGGCTCAAATCTCGGATAGCATTCTCACCACAACTCCTGTAGATAAAGAGAGTATTGAACTGGAGCTTCACGGTTTACTACCCGTCCCTACTGTTAGCACACACTTCGATTCTATACTTGAATTTAAGTACAAGCATCATGATGAACTGCTCGCGTTCCGTAGTTACCTAGATGAACTCTACCAGTCAGTGCTAACTGCTGGTGACATACCTAGAGCAAAAAATACCGCAATGATTAAGCTGGAAGCTTCCATTAGAGATGTCAATCGCACCTTAGAACAGTCCAAAATAGACATTAGTGTCGATAGCCTTCGCTCTGTGATTTCAGATACAACTGGTATCCTAGGCTTAACTCTTGCTGCACTAGGTACAGCATCGCAATTTGGTTTTGACCCGTTAAAAGCTGGCTTAGCTGGTGCAGCAATAGGAATTGCACCAAAACTAATACGCCAATCATCCGACTCCACTCCAGCGGAACTCATGTACCTCAAGAGCGTGAGAAGAGAGTTTAAACCAGCTTAATACTCTCTAGCGTCAAGGAGCCGATACAGTGTCGCACGACCTATTCCTAACTCCTTGGCTGCTTTAGCTTTAGGTACACCGTTATCCAATAGCTTCTGCACATCCTCTTTCGTAACCTGTGCTTTCGGTCTACCTATGTGTTTACCAGCTGCCTTCGCTGCTGCTATCCCCTCAGCCTGACGCTCTTTAATCAATTCCCTTTCCATCTGTGCCACTGCTGCCAGTATCCCTAGTACACCTTTCTGCGCTGCACTCATTACACCATCGAATCTCATTCCTTCCTTGTGGAACTGTACCGATACACCTTTCTGGTTCATCTGCTCCACCAGCCCTACAGCATCACCTGCTCCGCTACGACAGATACGGTCTAGGCTGTGAACATGCAGCACATCACCATCCCTGACATAATCCAAGCACGCCTGTAGCTGTGGTCTGTCTACTGTCTTAGCTGATACCTTTTCCTCGAACACCTTATCCAGTTTCACATCTGCTAACTGTCTGCTGGTGGACTGCTCTGCTGTACTAACTCGAATGTAACCTACGTTCGCCATGCTTACTCCTAGTGTCTCAAAACCTCTTAACACTTACAGGATTACATGTATCAAAACTCTAAGTCAATGCTTTTGAGACAACCTTAGATACAGTCTCATAAGGTATAGTTTTTTATATATACAGAGTCGCTCTATGAAACTTACCGCACTGCTTAAAAAGCACCTGAGCTAGGACTTTTTACCTCTAAATAAAACCAGGCAATAACAAGTTAAAAATAAAAACCATCATGCCACGCAAAAACAAGAACATAACACCACCAAACAAGCCAAAAACCAACTTAAAATTGACATTATATGCTTAATTAGTGATATTTTATGCCAATCTTAATTATAGCTAAAAACTGACAATGAGCACGACAACCACAACATCGGATACCATCCAAAATAAGACATGGAAAATGCCAGATACTCTGGTGCTAATTTTCTTTATCGCGTTGCTTGCGACTGCAATGACATATGTCATACCTGCAGGCATGTTTGAAACACAAGACATCAGCTATGTTTCTGATGGTGCAGAGAAAACTCGTACCGTTCTAGATCCAGCTTCATTTGCCTATCACACCGACCCCCAAGGCAACCCGATTTACAATACTGTCGGACTATTCGCCAGCGGTGGTGATATCGGCTTAATGAACTTCGTATTTGAAGGTTTAGTGTCTGGATCTAAGTGGGGTTCAGCAATCGGCGTTATCATGTTTATGCTTGTGATTGGCGGTGCTTTCGGCATTGTGATGCGCACAGGTACTATTGATAACGGTATCTTGCGTCTCATAGACAAAACCAAGGGCAGTCAATCTCTTTTCATTCCAGTATTATTTGCACTGTTCTCGCTCGGTGGGGCTGTATTTGGTATGGGTGAAGAAGCCGTCGCCTTTGCCATTATTATCGTGCCGCTAATGGTACGTATTGGCTATGATGGTATTACTACGGTAATGGTGACGTACGTAGCGACTCAGATTGGTTTTGCTGCTTCTTGGATGAACCCATTTTCTGTTGCTGTTGCCCAAGGCATTGCTGGTGTACCTGTCTTATCTGGGGCATCGGTGCGTATCGCTCTATGGGTTTTCTTCACCGCGCTCGGCATCGCTTTTACGATGTGGTATGCGAATTCGGTAAAGAAAGACCCTTCGAAATCTTACAGTAAAGCTGGTGATGTTTACTTCAAGAAGCAACAAGGAGACTTGACTCAATCACGTTGGAATATCGGCGATACGTTGGTGATTCTCACCGTGATAGCGAGCATGACCTGGGTTATTTGGGGTGTAGTGGTTCACGCATGGTACATTCCTGAAATTGCCTCTCAGTTTTTCACTATGGGATTTGTTGCTGGCTTAATCGGTGTTATTTTCCGATTAAATGATATGACCATCAACGACATGGCCGATTCATTTAAGGAAGGCGCAAGTGTGATGCTAGCGCCCGCTATTCTTGTGGGTAGTGCTAAAGGTATCTTGCTGATTTTAGGCGGCGGCAGCGATGCAACCGAGCCAAGCGTACTGAATTCAATCTTAAGCAGTGCGGGCGGTGTGATTAGTGCATTGCCAGAAGCGATGGCTGCTTGGCTGATGTTCGCCTTCCAAGCTATTTTCAACTTCTTTGTAACGTCAGGATCAGGGCAGGCAGCTCTAACGATGCCATTAATGGCGCCACTCGCCGATTTAGCAGGTGTGACTCGTCAAGTCGCGGTTTTAGCATTCCAGCTAGGTGATGGCTTTACCAATATCATCGTCCCAACATCAGCTTCTTTGATGGCAACACTAGGTGTATGCCGCATTGACTGGGGTGATTGGGCAAAATTCTGCTGGCGCTTTATCGTGCTGCTATTCTGCTTGTCGAGCGTTATTATTGTTGCGGCTCACCTGCTGGGTTTTGCATAACAGCGCCTTTCAATATTTACGTGTATCTCAATGGGCAGTTTACTGCCCATTTTTAATCACAGCTTTCAATAACAATCATCCAACACAGACTCAGAATAGATTGTGAACCAGAGACAAAGGAAACTAGTGTGAGAAAAACTACTTATACCAATGATGTTCTAAATGGACACCCTGTAATATCTCAACTCAATGTTGATGACTTACCGATGGGATGCCATCGTTTCTGGTTTGAGGCACAAACTAACGGTGTTGGTCAAAATCATCATTTACCTGTGGTCGTCTATCGCGGTGAGCAAAGTCAAAATGCTCGCAAAATAATGGTAACGGCAGGCGTTCATGGTGATGAATTAAATGGAGTTATTACCGCACAGAAGGTCATTCAAAAGCTCGTAAACGAGGAGATACACGGCACAGTCATCATTATTCCGATGATTAATGTGTCAGGTATGTTGATGCACAGCCGAGATTTTATTTCATCGGATCCGGATGCATCCCCAGCAAACCTTAACCGTATATTCCCTGGAAACCCGAACGGTGATGCCTCACAACGTTTTACACATTCAATTTGGCAGAACCTACTCAGCCATAATGCGGATCTTGCTATCGATCTGCATACCCAAACTCGCGGAGCAGAGTATCCTTTGTATGTCTTTGCCGATTATCGAATCCCCGCAGCAATCAAAATGGCTCGATTGATCAATCCTGACTGTATTTTTGATGATCCAGGTGATGATGGCGTTTTAGAAACGCAGCTCAATAAAAGTGGTACGCCCGCTATCACCGTCGAGGTTGGTTCTGGAAAGGTTTTACAACCCGACCTCATTGAGCGTTCAGTGAATGGCGTGATGAATATCCTGCACTCGGAAAATATCATCTCTACAAAGATAGATCAGCCTCACTATGCCTGCTTTGAAGGCAAAGAAACGGTGACCATTAGAGCCAATGTCGGTGGTTTCGCTCTCCCTCAAGTTAAGGTCAGTGAATCAGTACAATCAAAACAATTGATTTCAATTCAATATGATAGTTTTGGTTCTGAGAAACAACGTTATTACGCCCCTGCTGATGGCTATGTACTCAGTGTCAATCAAGATCCGATGCGTGAACCGGGCGCTTTGTTAGTCAGACTATTGAAGTAACACGTCACTTCATCAAATGGCTCTTTACTGATGGCATTTGAGTCGTTAACCCATATTGTGAAAAGGGGATAACTCGGCAGAGCTATCCCCTTATTATTACTTATAAATATTAATCACTTACTGTGATCGGTATGACTATGATTAGTATTACTGCTGAGAAAGCCCAGTACCACTGCGCCAACCATGACTGCACAAACAATGGCAAATAGACGTGTCATTTGTGCCGAGAGGGACGCAGATCCTGGGTGGCTGATGATCTGATAAGCCAAGGTCGTAAAATTAGTAAACAAGAGCTGATAAATCGTCAGATTCGCCTGCCGCCTGATAGCAAAACACGCAAGTTGCAAACCACACACCAAACTCACGCCATAAATAACCAAGATTGGAGCGCCTGACACCATCATGATCATCACAGGTAACGTAAACAGAATGCCAACGCCAGTGGTGACAAGCTTGTTTCGGCTGAATGTACGGTGGTCATGATTCGATGGGCTTTTCAACATACTGCCAAGCGTAATCGCAATCAACATCGTTTGTGACACCGAATTTCCTACCAAAATCGCCAGCACAACCACAACCGCGGTCGCTTTAAATGCAACCATGATATAGTCACCAGTAGTGGGCGCATCGGAAACGGCCGCAGTCGGAAGGACATTCACTTCATCCCCCGGGAACAACCAGAACCCCAAGTAAGTGACGATCAAAGCTATCACCAGCTTTTCAAAGAACAATAGGGGCAATCCCGCCATTGGGAGATGCATCTGCTTGTTGACCACCACCATCACGATGACCACGATAATGGTCAGTGTCGCGATGATATCTTTTGTATTCTGATGGCTACGCTGATAACTCCAGAACAGCAATAGCCAGCAATAGAGGACAAAACCGGTTGGCGAGTCGACCAATACACTACCAAAAAACACCACACCAAAGCTGATTAAGATTAATGCAACAATCACCTTTAATATTAAATTAATCGGTGGTTTGGATGGCATCAATGTCATGAACATCACAACAAATATGGGCGACAAAACAGCGAGCATCTGCCCACTTTGTTGATGGTAGAACAATAGCGAAAGCGGCAGTAACACCAATCGAATAATGGAGTTAGCTGAGCTATGAAACATAAGTCCACACGCTTAGAATTCTCATCCAAAGCTGAGCAAGCCACTCACCTGGGGTACTTTGCTCTGTCATGACAGCCACTGTGGCTTGTGAACCAAAACGAATGTTGCTTGGAACCTCACCATGATCAAACACAATATTGACTGGGTAGCGCTGCGCGGCAATAGAATTGGTGTCTGAATTTAAAAAGCCAGTCTCTTGGTCAGTGCTATTGCTGCCACCCGTTCCCCAACCAATGCTATCAACCGTGCCGTATAGCACTCGCCCCGGTAACGCATCCAATACGATCTCAACTCTTTGCCCGACTTGTATATGCTCTAGCGAGTTTTCTCTGTATAACGCAGATATCCACACCTCTCGCGGATCAACAAAGGTCAAAACAGGTGAGCCTGCGGTTGCTCGCTGGCCTACCGTCAGTTGTAGGTTACTCACCACGCCATGAGAAGGAGCCATCACTTGGGTTTTCTGTAAGTTGAGCTGAGCCTGCTCAAGGGCTGCAATCGCCGCCAACACTTGTGGATTATCACTCCCTTCTGGCCCTAACGCTTGTTTTGCCTGAACCAAAGAGGCTTCTGCGGCTTTCAATGACGCTTCAGCACGATCACGATTCTCTATGGCGTTGTCTAATTCAGAGCGGCTAACCAGCCCTTTACTGGCGAGTTCACTCACTCGACTCGCTTGCTCTCGAGAATTATCCCGAGCCGCAACCGCCTCGGTCACTTTCGCTTGTGCAACGTTAACCGCCGCTGTGCTTGCGCCAATATTTTGGCCTACTTGAGCAAGATTCGCTTCAGCGGAACGCAAACTGATCTGATAGTTTCGAGCATCAATTTCAAACAACACTTGGTTCGTTTCAACGACCTGATTATTTTCAGTTTGCACAGACGTGATATTGCCAGAAACTTCAGGAGCAATACGCACAATATAAGAGTGAACACGGGCGATCCCCGTCATTGGTGTGACGCGGTCGGCCCACAAACTGTAAAGCCACACTACTAAAATAACCGAAATAATAATTAAACTAAGCTTACGCGAAGATTTTTCTGCTTTTGACATGCTCTCTCTCTCGATCCGACAGCACGATTTACTCGCCTGCCGAATACGATGTTTTAAAAATTAAAGTGAATTCCACTTCATTGTAGTCTAGTCGATCTGTCTCTTGAGTAAAAACAAACGATTACTTGAAATATTGTCACGGCAACAATCATCAATTAACAATCAACAAAAAGCCACACATCCCATTAATGAAATATGTGGCTGTTTAGATCTGTTCTGCTACGAACTTAGATAAGTTTAGGGATTACTCCATATCACCTAACAGGTAATCTTCATCGCTGCTCACTACTGCGCCGTGTTTCAGGAAGTTCTTACCTAGGATCATGCTGTATTCGAAGCGAGAACGGTCTTGAAGGTTTACCCTCACCTCTTTCTCTAGGTCTCCGAGCTTAACCTTCATTTCTACTACAGGGCGAATGTTTACCTTCTCGCCTTTCTTGGCTTTAATGCGCATTACATCAATCACTGGCTTGGTGAAATCTTGCTTATCGCCTTGGTTGTTTTGATAAGTAAAGCTCACCATGTCTTGGCCATCTTTCTTAAATCGTTTGATGTTGACTGCGTTCATTGAGCTTACATCCGCGCCAGTGTCGAGCTTGGCCGGGAACTTCATGCCGTTCACTTCTACTACTTCAATGTGCCCTACTTTAAACAGTGGCTCAGCTTTCAGAAGGTAATCAGAACGCGTATTAACGTAAACGCCTTCTTTTGCCATCTTCTTACCTAAAATAAAGTACGCTTCTTTCTCATTTGTATTAAGCACATCGATGGCAAACTCTTGCGTACGCACTTTTCCAGACACCGCAAACTCACCACTTACAACCGGACGAGTATCATCCCCGACTTTAAGCTTCTTAATAATTGGCTTGGTCACCTTCTGCTTCTCACCATTTACATCCGTAAGATAAAATTCAACGGAAGCATCTTTGCCTTTACCTGTCATTTCAAAACTGTCGACCTTCAGCAAAGGTGTATTGACAGTGAAAGAAGCCACAGCCTTAAGCGGGAAGTCATCTAGGGTGATGTCCTCTTCCGGCGAGATAATCATAGGCTCACCAGACTCAGCCACATCACTAAAGTTCTCTGAACCTTCTAATAAAATATTCTCAGCACTGGTGTCAATCATGAAGAGTTCGCTGGCGGTACTGGTTCCAAATCTCAACTGAGACTCACTACTAGAGCGCTCACGTAGGTACACCAGAACGTCTTTAGTCGTGTTTTCATCGAGTTGAACAGGCACATACACCAAAGGTCTCTTCTTACCGCTCACGCTTAACATACGAACCAACGGCAATGTCATCTCTTTTTGCTTGCCGTCGTTGTCGAACATATCAAACGTCACTTCACTGTTCTTCTTATCTATATCGATGTCTTTTGCATGAAGGATGCTGTAGCGATTTTTTAATGAGAAGGTCGCGTTCATCGCCATTCCAGAGATAGACACCACCTCTTTTCGGCCAACAACGGTCGCGTTCTCTTGCTCTTGTAAATAGTCATAACCTGCAAACACCAGCGCGTTATCCGCAAGGAAGGTTTTACCAATCAGCACTGGCGCAGAGAAGTGGCTTCTGTCGGTCAGGTTAACGTCGGTTTTTAGCTCTTGGTCTGCAATGGTGAGCGACATTTTTACGGTAGGACGAAGTAAAGGCGTGCTGCTAGTGCGGCTGCGTATCATGCTAACACGCTCTAAAGGCGCTTCGATTAATACCATGTCTCCCGTGCGTGGGTTTTGGACCTTAAAAGACACCACAGCTTCATATTTCGCAAAGGTACTGCCATCCCAATCATCGTAATCAACATCGGAATTGTTCAACAGGTCTTCGGTTAACGCCGCCATCAACTCTTGGTCTTTGAGATTTTGGTAATCGGGATTAGAGCTCTTCACATGAATGTCTTCAGCATGCATAGAAGTGGTTTCCGCACCGGTATCAATTTTACCAATGAAAGGAACGTCTTTTAGCCCTTGAACGCTAGATAGGTACACGTTCTCAGTGCGACCTAATACCGACTTACCATCGAGTTCGTAAGTGGGATTTTGAGTGGTAGGTGAAGTGTCAGTAGCCAAAGTGTATTGTGAAAAAAGTAGAGTGCTTAAAAGAGTTAGAGCCAAAGGTATCTTTTTCATTAGTTGGTCCGTTGTGATCAGTTCACTAATAATACTGGCGTTTGCGCGAAGAGTTCCCCCACCAGCAATGGTTCTCACATAACGTTAACGCTATGAGTTTTTAAATGACAAACCGATGACTTTGCGCTGCATTCGCTTATCGATTATTGACTAATGGATACCCAATAACCTTTTCAATGCTCGGTGTTCTATTGAAGAAATGAATACAAAAAAGGCCAACGACGAGCGCTGACCTTAGCTATTCAAAACACACCTGAAGCGAGTTTAACTTGCTAAAACACAAACGGTTCTAGATAAACATAGCACTAAAAAGTCCCGACTGTTTTCTTTGCACAGATAGCTCGAGCTTTTTCTGCGTCCTCACCTTTATTTTTGAGATAGCACTGTCGATAAGATTTGACGTAGCGCTCAAATAACACCTCGGCTTCAGGTTGTGGTTTAGAGAGCAGTTGGTTAACGAACTTTCTTGATCCAACCTCAAAATGCTGAGTATCGATTGGGCTATTCCAATCCCCTCCCCAGATCATAAATCCGTGATGGGCAAACAGCTCCACCACATCTTCTGCCATGCCGCTGCGTTCAATTTCATCACGCGCGCGAAAACGAGTACGATTCACATAGCGAGTCGCAGATTGTGAAGGCTTTACCGTGATTCGTCCGTTGCTATCGAACTCTAAGAAAGGGTTTTGAACTGGGTTGATGTCGATTGCCACACCATAGGCATGTTTCGACCAACCTCCTCCGCCAGTAATAGGACGAGCGTTAAACGCACTGCTGTTGTTCGCGTCCATTGAGGCGTTATCGTCACCTCTGAATTCACGCATTAAGCGAGCAGAATGAAGAGGAAAACTGCGCTGTTTAAGATCTGAAAAGATTTGTTCAACAGCAGGCGCAATAACATCAAGCACGATCATATTGCCCTGTTGCGTTTCCCCTTTGAAACTAATGAAATCGAAATCCACTTTGGATAGTCGCTCACAACCAACGGGCGCACCACTACTCAAGACATTGTTCTTTTTCATCATGTCGCATTGCCATTGAGATATAGGAGCGACTTGGGCATAACTCACTGCACTGAGCACAGTGGCCAGACAGCCGACAATAAAACGTTTCATATCAAAAACTCAAAATAGTAAGAGTGAAAAGTAGCAGAAGTTGGAAAATAGCATATTAAGCCAAGTTGAGCGCACGCTTTGTTAGCGTGTTTTGTTCCAGTAAACAATCTCTCTAACTCGTCCGTTCTGATCCTTGTCAGCTTCTCCACCAACATCAGAAAGTTCAGGTAAGGTCGATAATTGCGGAGCGTAATAGGCAACTAACATAAGTACGAACGCATCGTAAATATCGTCTATCGCGGCGTCTTTACGTTTGGTATTTGAAATGGCCAACGACAAGCGGTCACACCATTGAGGGGATAGCTGCTGAATAATAGAAAGCCGTTCATCTTTGCCTTCTTGCGTTCGTTTTGAAAACGTCAGCGGTTCGTCTTTCAATGCTGCAAACACCACTTCAGGATGTGATTCCCTGATAGAAAGATTGGGATGAGTTTCAATGAGCTCATCAAGCTCGCGAATCTTGGGCACAATTCCCCAAGTCTGTTTAGAAAACTTCTTATCAAGCTGCTCCACATTGGCACTGCACGCCGCAATGTAATCGGTTTGGTAAACCGCCTCACGACACGGAACCGGAAACACCGAAGAACCACGTTTGCTGGTTAGAAAACGCCTTGCTGCTTTGTCACACAAGCGATCTGGAGTTTGTGCATCACTAAAACCAATAGGCATATCGATAAGCGCCGTTGAACCGATAAGATCACTCGCTAGCTCATCGAGGGTGTTTACCACTTTAAACGCAGGTATCTCATTGTCAGAGACAATCCAAGCGATCCAACCCGACTTGCAGCCATCAATTCCGATGTATTTCATTATGTTCTCGATGATTAGTTTGTTGAGGGTTATTTGGGATAACTAGCCCACTTAATGATCAGTGCCACTCACTAATCAGCAGTCTGCTTTTTACACCACGTACCTGCAAGCCCATTGCATCGAACACCTCTTCAAAGTCTCGACACTGCGCAGGGATGTTAGGTAACGAAAGCGCGGCTTCTGAAAAGAATTGTTGTTCAAAATGAGCCGAATCGTTCCAAGCGAGTTGCCACCACTCTAGAATCCTCGACTTAGACGAGCGCAGCTTTTCAGCCGTAGGAACTTTATCACTTTTACTTAAGTTCTCTTTGCTTGTAGTAGGAAAGAGGTTCCACTTATCGTTGTTTGGCCAGTAAGCGAAAGGCAAACAGTGATCAACGTGATACTCATTTTTTAATGATTTTCCACTCCACACGCTGACAATGTCGGCACGATCAGATCTAAGTTGCTCGACACGTTTACGCACATCGCGAGTATCATGGTTTTGATCGATCCATACCAAGCAGTCGTGATAAGTCTGTAGTGAAATGCTTCGCTGTCGGTTCAACTCGAAACGCTGCATCTCCATGACCCATTGATTCACCACCAGTGGTTCAATCCAAGAGTGGTAGATTCTAAAGCACTCCCACAGGCTTTCATCGAGAGTGAAATAACCAAAACTTTCTAAGAACTCACTATCAATGACCAGTGATTCTCGGCTCTTCCGTCGTTTGTGAGGTGGGTATATATCGAATAGTCGGTTGTCTTTCGAGCCTTGATAAATGAAAGTCACAGGTCCTGATTTAATGGTGCTGATCGTTTGTGAAAATAGCTTTTGTAGAGCCTTAGCTTCATCGCCGAGAAACATAGCGCCTATCGCTAGATCATCAGCACTTAAGTGTTTGAGTTTATTCCACCCATCCTCTTTTACAAACCCAAGTCCCTTCGTTGTGTTGCTATTTTGCTGAATCCCTGCGCCTTCTATGTCGATATCAATCAGTCGCTTAAACTGCCTAACCCAATACAGAGCAACCAAGCCCACTGGTAGAGAAATTTTTCCATCAGTTCGATCAATCACAGCGCCTGAATGCGCATCAGCAATTCGCAGTAATGTTCTCAACAAAGCCAACTTGTATGTGGCCGACTTGTTGTCATTCACAATAATGTGGCGCACCTTGTTCAAATCACCGGAGCCATCGTCTGGCAATGTCATCACCACGGTTTGCCACCACACTTCACTGCGGTTCAATGTGTCTTGGCTATCATCGACATGACGAACCAACAAGGCGCTGTTTTTTGACAAACGCTCGAGCTCTTCAACCGAGACTTCATAGCCTTGTCGACTGTCTATAAATTCCCCATGACGCAGAGTGATCACCAGCTTGCCATTTGGAGCTAGCAAGTTAGACAACTTTCTAAATGCTCGTTCTCGATGAGACGGGGCTAAGTGCATCCAAACCGCACTCACCAATATCAGGTCAAAACGCATTCCGAGGTTTTCAGTGCGGCTAAGCGAAGGCAGTGAATCATCAATCCAGGTAACACTTGGGCCTGTATATTTCGAGCCTTGTTCGCGTAATGAAGCACTTGGTTCTATCGCAATAACATTAGCTCCGGCTTTGTGCATCCATAGCACATCACGACCGCTCCCAGCACCGACATCTAATACTTTATCGCCCTCTAAAGGCCAATAAGCTTGCCAGCTTTTATGCACCGTCTCGAACGTCACTGAGTTGTACTGCTGGCAAAGTGTGTGAGCATTTTTATCGTAAAAAGGAATCGATGAGGTCATATGCGCTATTGGAGTAAGGAGTCTATCTCAATAGTAATGGGGAGCTTAGGCGATTGCTAGCAGCTCATGCAAGTTCATCCACACCGAGCAATATTTATCGTTAGTGACTGTTTTATATCAATATCCACCTAATGAGTGCATCAGGCGAATCAGTCTCGTCAGCAAAACAAAAACAAACAAGGTGCAAGCTGACGTGCGAACAGAGATAATTGTTTGAAGATGATTAACTCGCCTCAAGCACCAAACCGATAGAAAACTAATGAACACATACTCGCACATAGATACCCCATTCAATCTGCGCCACACCTGTTGGTTTTGTGGTGAGCCTTCCAGTAACCTTGTTGAATTTCCTAAGACAGCGCAGGCAGTTGCCAAGATTGGCCATTCACCGATAGCACTGCCGGCTTGTAATGAGTGTGCGAGAATTAACTATTCAAAGAATCTAACCTCAATTTGGTCAGTGCGCGATCAGATAAAACACACTCTGATAGACAAGTACGCTAAGCACCTTGGCATCGGTGAGAACTGGACGGAGCAAGAGCTTATTGATTCTGATTTCTCGGGTTCGACGCTCGGTGGGTTTGGGCGCAGCGCTTGGAAGATGTATCAAATCGCCAAACAACGCGTCGATTATAAAGGCTGGCCTTTGTCGGTTGATGACATCCCACTTGAGGTATACGACGAAACCAGTGGCTTTGAGTTTGACGGTACTCGTTATGCCTCAATCAATTCATGTATCGACTATTTCACCAAGGCAGCAGGCGTAGACAAAGAGCTGTTGTCGCAGCTTGTCGACATCGTTTCATCAGAAAGGTTTAGCTACGCACTGCGAATCACCAAGCTGAACAAGAATGTCTCTAATACCAAGCGCTCGGAGATCGTCGAAGAGGTGCTGCAACAGGAGTCTGAACAAGAAGAGATACTGCTTGAGCAAGCTAATTCAATGTTTAACCCAAACGTCGAAGAGGTGAATATTTCAGGCTCAATAGCGCCTGTGTTTGCTATTCAGTGGGCCCTGGCTAACAAGGTTAAAGATTTAGCCCACCTTTGTGCTCTCGAAGATGAGTATTTTGACTATTTCGAGCACCTCGGCGGCCCTGCAGCTTTCATGTCTTATAACGGCCTACAACTCTACTTAGAATCGCGTCAAGATCCGGAATGGGTAGAAAAATCGGATCCAAATAAACAGTATTGGTGATCATGAGCCATTACTGGTGAACACGTGTAAGCTCGATAATCGTGTCAAACACCCATTGTTAGTCCTTGTTTTATATAAAGATCTAAAAACAGAACCCTATAACAGTTAATTGTTGCAATTCGGTTAAATAGAGTGAAAACTTCAAGCATCTAAAACTATTTAATCACTGCCATCTGCGGTGAGTAAGGAGTGAATTGTGCTTGCTGTTCTTCGTATTATTTTGGCTACGGTGTTTATTATTTTCACCACTCTATGTGCTTTTGTTTACTGCTTGTTTAGCCCCAAGAACCCCAAGCATGTGTACGTTTTCTGTCGTTGGTTCAACCAACTCCAAAAGATCATCGGTGTAAAACTGGTGCAACGCGGCCTAGACAATGCCCCGACACCAGAAAACAGCGTCTACATATCTAACCACCAAAGCATATTGGATTTTGTGACCGATCCAGGAATGCTAAGACCACGCACTGTTTCATTGGGCAAACGCGATTTGTTGTACGTGCCTTTCTTTGGCCTGCTGTATTGGATCACCGGTAACATCATGATTAACCGCGAAGACAAATCCAAAGCACGCGATACCATCAAGCAAGTGGCGGAAGCGATTCATCAGAGAGATCTGTCTGTTTGGGTTTACCCGGAAGGAACCCGTAGTAAAGGGCGTGGACTATTGCCATTCAAAACGGGCGCTTTCCGAATGGCAATCGAAGCTGGTGTGCCTATCACCCCGATGTGTACCAGCACCACGCACAATAAGATCGACTTGAATCGAGCCAATAATGGCATTGTGATCACCGAGATGCTGGAACCTATCGATGTATCCGGATACAAGCTTAGCGATGCGAGAGAGTTGGCCAATCGCTGTCACGCACTCATGGCAGAGAAAATAGCAGAGCTTGATGCCGAAGTGGCTCGTTTAGAGGCGCAGCAAAAAACAGAGTTGGATTCAGATCGTTCTTCTACGAACTAACTCGCAACGAAACCACTGAGTCATCGCTCAGTTACTTAAAAAGACACTCAACGATCGCAACTCTCATTGTTCTTGTTTTACTTGCTGGCGCTTATCCGCAAAATAAAAACAGGCGTTAACGGCTTTATAGAGCAATGGGAGCAAACGATGGAAGTGATTCACCATGGTGGCAAACATACTGTCACAGGATCTTGTCACGAGCTAAGAGATTCAGGCCAAGCGGTGCTCATCGATTGTGGCCTTTTTCAAGGTTTAGATCTTCAAGGTAAAAAGCTTCAAGGAGAAGATGCACGCCCTCTTGATATTGAATTTGAAACATCCCACCTCAACGCTCTGCTGCTGACCCATACTCACATTGATCATATTGGCCGATTACCTTGGTTACTCGCCAGTGGGTTTAACCAACCGATTTATTGCACGCAAGCCACCGCTGAACTTGCCCCTTTAATGATTGAGGATGGCTTAAAGCTGCAAGGACTCAGCAATAAACAGTCGAAGCTGATACTCAAAAAGATTCATTCGTTAATTGCTCCCAAGCCTTACGGGGAATGGTTTCCAATCACGTCTAAACAGCAAAACAACGGAAAGGATCATGATAGGCCAAATACTCTGTATGCTCGCTTTCAACCTGCGGGGCACATCTTAGGTTCTGCCTATATCGAGATTAAGTTACCCAACCAAGAAGTAGTTGTGTTTTCTGGCGACTTGGGCCCGAGTAACACACCACTGCTGCCGCATCCCAAGTCACCACAGCAAGCTGATTATCTGTTTATCGAATCCACTTATGGCACCAGTACACATGATGATATTGCTACGCGATCTGAGCGTCTCAAGGCCATTATTGATCGTTCACTGCTCGATGGTGGCGTTATTCTAATCCCAGCTTTTAGTATCGGCAGAACTCAGGAATTGCTGTTTGATATCGAACACCTGATCTTTAAGCATCAACTCAGTAGCGATATTCCTATTATTCTCGATTCTCCGATGGCTCAGAAAGTGACGCGTTCATACCGACGCTTTAAAGAGTTGTGGGGACAAGAAGCAAAGCAGCGTCTTGAACTGAAACGTCACCCACTCGCTTTTGAGCAGTGCATTACCGTTGATGGACATAGAATGCACAAGAAAATCGTGAATCGCCTCAAGTCGACAGGTGAACCTGCGATTGTGGTCGCAGCTTCTGGGATGTGTCAGGGTGGCAGGATAATGAACTACTTATCCGCCTTGCTTCCCGATAAACGAACCGATGTAATTTTAGCTGGCTATCAAGCGCACGGAACGCTCGGACGAGAGCTGCAACAAGGGGAAATGCAGGTTTATATTGATAACAAAGACGTTGAGGTTAATGCTCAAATTCATGGCATGTCTGGCTATTCTGCCCATGCTGATAAAGAGGATCTTTACCAATTTATAGACGGCATCGCGACTCCACCGAAAGAGGTGCATTTGATTCACGGCGAGCCAAATACTCAGTCTGAGTTCGCTAAAGAATTACAGGCGCGAGGGTTCGTAGTTGTTTGAAACAGGCATCAAATTAACAACTTTTACTAGGTAGATATTAAGGCCTCAATTATCAAACCTTCAAAAGCCATAGTCTCATAGACCTGCTAGCTCACCTGATGCAGGTGATATATTCCAACCTACTTATCCCACCATCCATATGTCAGCCGTTTATGCTAATCGGCTTTAACCGCTGTTTTGCGCAATTTCGTTTCTTATGCGCACCTCAAGATCCCCTTTCTGTATTAATCACTATTTATTCACTTTTCAAAACACAACAAATCACAACTAGTTGCATATCAGATTAAATGGAACGATTCTAGAATTAGCACTAAGCATTAACAAACACCCTCTATAACTTGCTTTATGTCACAGTAATCCTAATGCGCAGTTAAATAATTTAACACTCGGGTTACAAGTGAAGTATTGTGTTGTTCGAAAAACAATCATAAGCAAAACTAACAGGGAAAATACTCATGCAGTCATTCGTTGATTTTTTGAATGGAATAATCTGGAGCCCAGTACTTATCTACCTATGTTTAGGTGCAGGTTTGTTCTACTCCATCATGACTCGATTTGTTCAAATCCGTCACTTCTTTGAAATGTGGCGCTTGCTACTATCGGGTAAAAGCTCATCAAAAGGCATCTCGTCTTTCCAAGCTCTAGCCGTTTCGCTATCTGGCCGTGTCGGTACAGGTAACATTGCTGGTGTTGCTGCCGCTATCGGTTTCGGTGGCCCAGGTGCAGTATTCTGGATGTGGGTTGTAGCCTTCTTTGGCGCCGCGACTGCTTATGCAGAATCTACGCTAGCGCAAATCTACAAAGAAGAAGACGAAGGCCAGTTCCGTGGTGGTCCGGCTTACTACATTGAAAAAGCAATGGGTCAGAAGTGGTACGCATGGATCTTCGCAATCGCGACTATTTTTGCATGTGGTATTTTGCTTCCAGGTGTTCAGTCAAACAGTATTGGTAATGCTGTAGAAGCTGCATTTGGATCAGGTGATATGATTGAAACAGCTGTCGGTACATTCAGTTTCGCTAAAATTTTCACCGGTACTGTTGTTGCTATCATCCTTGCTTTCATCATCTTTGGTGGTGTTAAACGTATTGCGAACTTCACACAAATCGTTGTTCCTTTCATGGCATTGGCTTACATCATCATCGCGTTCGTTATCATTCTGCTAAACATCAGCCAAGTGCCAACGGTTTTCGCAATGATTGTTGGTGATGCATTCACACCTATGGCAGGCTTCGGTGCTGCAATTGGTTGGGGTGTTAAACGTGGTGTTTACTCAAACGAAGCGGGTCAAGGTACTGGTCCTCACGCGGCAGCGGCTGCAAGTGTTGATCACCCAGCTCAGCAAGGTTTGGTACAAGCATTCTCTATCTACATCGATACTCTTCTAGTATGTTCTGCTACAGCGTTCATGATCATCATCACTGGTGCTTACAACGTTCACGGCGGCGCTGAGGGTGTGTTCCTTGTTCAGAACCTAGCAGCAAACATCGGTGCGAATGGTCCTGTATTTACACAGCTTGCTATTGAAAGTGCACTACCAGGCATTGGTAAGCCATTCATCGCATTTGCTCTGTTCTTCTTCGCATTTACAACGATTCTTGCTTACTACTACATCGCAGAAACGAATATTGCTTACCTACGTCGTACCATCAAGATCCCTGGCATGATGTTCGTACTTAAGCTTGTTCTTATCACTGCCGTTTTCTATGGCACAGTTAAAACAGCGAACCTTGCATGGGCAATGGGTGATGTTGGTGTTGGCTTGATGGCATGGTTAAACATCGTTGGTATTCTGATCATCTTCTTCATGTCTAAGCCTGCGCTTAAAGCTCTAGCTGACTACGAAGAACAGCAGAAACAAGGCGTAACTGAGTACACATTCAACCCTGTAAAACTAGGCATTAAAGGTGCAACTTACTGGGAAGAGAAGTACAAGCGTAAAACAGGCAAGTCTCCAGAAGCAGAAGCTGCAGACACTAAACCTGTAGAGCAACCTTCAGCTTAAGCTTTCCTTAGCAAATAGATCGCTTTAACAAATAGTGCTATTAATAACGCATAAAAAAGGGGTTAGCTATTTCGGCTAACCCCTTTTGTTTTATTCATAACCAATAAATGGCTTATAACAAACTAACTGTTCCCGAGTTAGAGTATTAAGCAGCGATTTCTTGTGTTGCCATTTGAGGCGCTTTCTTCTCACCGATAGGCAGTACTGTGCGGCCGTATTCGTTGTTGATTACTTGTGCCATTGCAAAGTAGATAGCTGAAGCGCCACAGAAGATACCTTCAAAACCAGCGATAGTGCCGATTAGTTCGCTGCCAGTGAAATCACGAGCTGCAAGTAGGAAGAACAAGATAGTTAGTGAACCGAATACTACTTGCTTCGCCACTGGGTAGCATAGAGAGCCGATGAACATGAAGCCTGTGAAGATGCCCCATAATAGTAGGTACCAACCCATGAATGCTGCAGGGCTTGCAGGTAGACCCATGTAAGGCATCACGATTAAACCAACCAAAGACAACCAGAATAGGCCGTAAGAAGTAAACGCAGTTGTACCGAACGTGTCACCACGTTTGAAACACATTGTGCCCACGATAACTTGGCTCAAACCACCGTAAAAAATACCCATAGCAAGAATCATTGAATCGATTGGAAAGAAACCTGCGTTGTGGATATTAAGAAGAATAGTGGTCATACCGAAACCCATTAAGCCTAGTGGCGCTGGGTTAGCTAGTTTGGTCGACATTGCGAATTTACCTTATTAAAGTGGTTGATTAAAAAAAAGCGATAAAAATTATCAGAAAATTTTAATCTATAAACCGTACAACTAGGTAATCCAGTTATCGAAAACTAAGATTGTGTAAATGATCTTATGGAAAATTAGTTTCATAACAACGCTAATTAATTCATAGAACCTATAAGTAAACAAATTCCCTGTCACGTATCGACTCATTTGATCGTCATTCCAGAATCGAGGGACGAGATATCTGGAATCTCCTCTTCGATATAAGCACGTTTGGCGCACTAAAGAGATTCCCTATCACGTTCGTTCCTCACTGTAGGGAATGACGGAAGTTTGCTTAGATGCGAGTAAGTGAAATGAAGAACAAGAGAGCGAGCTTTTCGTTACTCGTTTACTCGCATCCCGTATCTACTCACTCACCTGTTATCTTAAATTATGCTTGTTGAGCTTTAGACTCAGACACTTGAGATTGAACGTCTGAAGAAGCGTTTTTACTCGCATCGCGCTTGGCTAACAACGTCACGACAATCAACTGAGCAACAAGAGCGCCTAACACAACCAATGCACTTCCCGTAAAGCCTGCGACTACAAAACTAATCAGAGCAATAGAGCCGTTCATCAATGCGTAAGGAAGCTGCGTCTTAAAGTGTTCAAACTGATCACACCCTGCCCCGGTTGAAGAAAGAATCGTGGTTTCAGAAATCGGTGAGCAATGGTCACCAAACAAGCCACCAGACAACACAGCGCCAATTGCGACGAGAAGCGGAGCATCTATCGCAATCGCGGTTGGAATAACCAATGGCATCATTATCGCGAAGGTTCCCCACGACGATCCCGTTGCGAATGAAATGATAGCCGATAATAAAAACGCGACCGCAGGTACTAACCAATATGGAAAGCCGCTCTGTGCTTGCTCAGCAATATAAGCTGCCGCACCCAACTCTTTACCAACGGTGCTTAATGCCCAAGCCAATACCAAGATGATCGCGACTGGCATCATGTTTCCCATGCCTTTTAAGTACACAGAAACACCATCAGACAACTTTCTTACACCGTAGTAAGCCATTAACGAAATTAATGTAATCGCCGCAAAGAAATAAGCCGATGATAACGCCGCTCTAAATGATGAACCTGCGACCTTTTGGAACGGGAAACCTTGTGGTACCAGCATGGCACACAACACCACCAGCATCACTAACAATGGTGCCCAGACAAAAGATGCCTTTGCATTTTTATGCGAGAACGGATTTAGTGATTCGTTATTCACGCCAGAGTTAATTCCCGCCTGGCAATCACGCTCAGCTTTTGCCATTGGCCCAAAATCTAAACCTTTAACGGACACGAGCGGAACGATGAAAATCGCGAGGAATGCGTAGAACTGAAAAGGAATCGCACCGATGAACGCATCCCAATCGGACATGTTGACATTCAACGCCGTAAACTCTTTCTGAATCAGGCTCATGATATACACGCCCCACCCGATAAAAGGGATAAGGATCGCGACGGGTGATGATGTAGAGTCGATGATGAATGCCAACTTCTGTCTAGAAAGTTTCAGTTTATCGAAAAGAGGGCGAAAGACAGGACCAACAATCAACGGAGTACCTAAGTCAGAGAAAAATATCACGATTCCTCCAAACCACGCAGACAATTGAGCTTGGCACTTGTTGCTTACCCACTGAGTCACACGCTTAGCAAACGCAACACCACCACCCGACTTTTCCATCAAAGCGACAAAACCACCGATGAACACCAACAGCATAATCACGCCAGCGTTGTAGCTATCTGTAAGCTGAGGGACTAGGTAACCTTTCACCATGGTACCAAACGTATCAAGCGGGTTAAGTTCGCTAAACATGCCAGTCAGCATTGCAACACCACTCAGCACACCAGCAAAAAGGCCTATCACCACATTCCTTGTCGCCAATGACAACACCAAAGTAATCACAATGGGGATGAGTGACGTGATATCTGTCTGTTCCATAGGTACACATTAACCCTAAAGCAATGGAATAAATATAAATTAAATTTGAATATAAATTCACAAACATCATTTGTACAGAACTTTATCCTCTAACTGGATAATTAGTCTTTAAATGCGCTTCAACATAGCCAAATAGACCAATCACCCTCCTTAAATAGCCAAGTTCGAAACGGAAAAAAGCCGAAAGTAGAAACTTTCGGCTTTTGATTATTTATATCGCTATGGTCGTACTACTGAGCTCGTAACTTAGGCCACCTCTTCAGTATTCAGACTATCAATTACAGCTGATTTCATCCCAGAACCAATTCGATTGAACTGGGCTTTCCCAAACACCTGGGCCGTTTTTAGCCACGAAGCACTTACCGTTATGCGTCACTTTATCGCCATTACTCACTTGGCTAACACCGGCTTGCCACGTAATAAATTCAGATGGATCGACAACCACTGGCGGTTCTGTCACAGGTGGTTCAACTGGTGTTGGGTCTACCGGAGCAGGATCAACAGGCGATGGATCTGTCACTACCGGTGGTGTTGGCTCTCCAGCAATCAATTTCCAAGGGCCGCCATTGGTAGGGTCATCCCCTTGTGTCCACCATTTCGCTTCATAGGTTGCACCGTTGTGAGTCACTTGGTCACCCGCGTTGTAAACCTTGGTCGCACTCCAACCATTACCACCCGGATCAGTACCAGGATCTACCGGATCCAGCTTATCGACCACTTTCACTTCAGGCCAACTCGCATGAGAACCATAAAAGTTGGTCACACACTTCTCGTAATCGCCAGCCACCAGTGCGGAATAAGCAGTTTGAAAGCCCACTAGCTCACACTCAAATGAATACCCTTCTGGGCGGTCTGCGTAGTATTTCCAGTTACCATCCCAGTTGGTGTACAACACATCCGTTGCTCCGTTGAGATTCAAGCTTCCGTAAGGCGTTTGCTGCCAACATGTATTGGCTTCATCGGCTTCTACAGGAATTTCATAGTGCGCGGCTAACCCTTCCCAGTAACGAATACGGTTAACGGGTTGGCCTTTGTCTTTGTTCTGCTCGCCACATTCAATACCACCATTGATCACGTTGATTGTGGTACCAAAGCCATAGCCAATACCCGCATCCAATTCACGTTGAGATGGTGTCCATGTTCGGTCAATTACATGCAGCATTGCCGGTTTAGGCGCTTGTGGTGTTAAAAAGAACCAGATAGCAGACGCTAAGTTCAACCAAGAATCCGCCACTAAGCCCGGATTGTTGAGAAGCACCGTCGCATCGCCATCGAACATCACTTCAGAGAACGCGCCGTAATTAAAATGGTAAGAAAGCTGTTTAGCACCACGTCCGAAGTAACCCTGCCCCGCAGCACATGGCCAACGGGCATTCTGCCAATCATTCTGACCACAACCTGTGGTGTAACCTTCTTGGCCTTCAGACCAACCCATTTCGCGAACATGCACCAGCGCTTGCTGCCACTCTTCTAGAGCTAATGGATTATCAGAGGTGTTGCCTATCGCGATGTGCCCACCCGTCTCTTGTGAAAAGTGAGCAAAGGCCGTGATGATGGATTTCTTACAGATGGCATCGGAGTCACGGCCATCGGTGTACTCTCCACAGAACGCTGGGAATTTACCGATCGCACGTAAGAAGCGAGTGTAGGTGTATTCTGGCGCTGCCATCTGAGTGAGGAAGTCCCATTCAGATTGAGGGAACACGCGCTCTACACGCTTTATGTTTTCAGGATTCGAGGGGGAACCGGGTTCAATCGCTTCAACGATTGTATTCGGGCGAGTTTGAAGGGCCTGTGACCAGATCGCATACATAGGATCGGATGTTTTCGCTTGTTCAGCAGCTTGTAGAGCCGACTTTTCAACAAGGTAACCATTCGGGTTTTGCGGATCAGGTTGAATGTTCAAAGACGCATGACTTTGCGCTGCTAATGTGCAGCCCAGTACTGTCGCCAAATATTTGATTTTTAACATGATGGATTCTCTTATCTGTCCTTAATAAGTCCATCAAAGAGTATGCTTCACATGTGGAATGGCCTAGCTGTAGCTGTGTGAATTTATAAAAAGTGCGAGTGATCTTTTTGATACATGGCTCAGCACAACAAAGCGTCTCATGGTTTCTTGAGCTGATATCTAGTTTCCAACTCATTTGGTTTCTAGTTATTGTTCATTTGATTTCGAGGTATTGCTCATAAGCCTTTAATGTAATGAATCAATATAATCAATCGAAAAGAAAAAAGCCCCGAACTGAGTTCGAGGCTTAAGATCTTAATCAAAGTTGGTTAAATCTCTAAGAGATTATTCCCACTCGATAGTTGCTGGTGGCTTACCAGAAATATCGTAAACAACACGTGAAATGCCGTTAACTTCGTTGATAATACGGTTAGAAACCTTACCTAGGAAGTCGTATGGTAGGTGTGCCCAGTGAGCAGTCATGAAGTCGATAGTTTCTACGGCACGTAGAGATACAACCCAATCGTACTTACGGCCATCGCCCATTACGCCAACTGAACGTACTGGTAGGAATACCGTGAATGCTTGAGATACTTTGTGGTAAAGGTCAGCAGCGTGAAGCTCTTCAATGAAAATAGCATCTGCGCGACGCAGTAGATCACAGTACTCTTTCTTGATTTCGCCAAGAACACGAACGCCTAGACCAGGACCCGGGAATGGGTGGCGGTAAAGCATGTTGTATGGAAGACCAAGCTCAAGGCCGATCTTACGTACTTCATCTTTAAACAGCTCACGTAGAGGTTCAACAAGACCCATTTCCATATCATCAGGAAGGCCACCAACGTTGTGGTGAGATTTGATTACGTGTGCTTTACCTGTCTTAGATGCTGCAGACTCGATTACGTCTGGGTAGATAGTACCCTGAGCAAGCCATTTAGCATTAGATAGTTTCTTAGACTCTTCATCGAAGATATCTACGAATACGTGACCGATGATTTTACGCTTAGCTTCTGGTTCAGCTTCGCCTTCCAGAGCTTTAAGGAAACGATCTTCTGCATCGACTTTGATGATGTTTAGGCCGAACTGGTCACCAAACATATCCATAACTTGCTCAGCTTCGTTTAGACGAAGAAGGCCGTTATCAACAAATACACATGTTAGTTTGTCGCCGATAGCGCGGTGAGCAAGCATCGCAACTACAGATGAATCAACACCACCAGAAAGACCAAGGATAACTTCGTCGTCACCTACTTGTTCTTTAATACGTGCAACTGCATCTTCAATGATTGAAGCTGAAGTCCACAGACCTTCACAACCACATACGTTAAGAACGAAGTTCTCAAGCATTTTCAGGCCGTTTTTAGTGTGTGTTACTTCTGGGTGGAATTGAACACCGAAGTACTTCTTCTCTTCGTTTGCCATTGCAGCGTATGGGCAAGTGTCTGTTTCAGCGATCTTTGTGAAATCAGCTGGAATCTCAACTACTTTGTCGCCGTGGCTCATCCAAACATCTTGAGTTGACTCAAGGTCAGCGAAAAGTGCAGATTCGCCAGTCACTTGTACCGCTGCGTAGCCGAACTCGCGCTCAGTAGACGTTGCTACTTTACCGCCAAGTTGCTCAGCCATAGTTTGCATGCCGTAGCAGATACCGAATACAGGAACACCTGAATCAAATACGTACTGAGGTGCACGTGGAGAGTTCTCCTCCGTTACACTTTCAGGACCACCAGATAGGATGATGCCGTCTGGATTGAATTCACGAATATCCGCTTCTTCTACGTCCCAGCTCCAAAGTTCACAGTAAACACCGATCTCACGAATACGACGAGCTACTAGCTGTGTGTATTGAGAACCGAAGTCTAGAATTAGAATACGTTGGTCATGAATATTTTTAGTCATTGTAAGCAGTCTTATTGGCTATGTGATAAAACGGAGGTGAGTTTACTCACCTCTGATTAACTCTTCAAGAAATAAAGCAAACGTTTTCGTTAGATATCTTTAACCACGTGTTTTGAGACAATCGGACTTTTAACAAAACAGGCGGTAGATATAATACCAATCACAGTAAGTAAGTGTTCAGGAATAGCGTAGGAAAAAAGCCTGAGAACGAGGCAGGATTTTCTGATAAGTAGTTATTCTACAATCAAAAATTCTAACGAAGTTATCGAGGTTTTTAACAAGCTAGGATGACCAGTTATTTACTACGATTGGTATATTAATGTGCCGACTAAATCAGCACATTATTCAAACGTTTGGACGTATTATTAACCTAAACGGTAGTTAGGTGCTTCTTTCGTGATTTGAACATCGTGTACGTGAGATTCTTTCATGCCCGCACCAGAGATACGAACAAACTCAGCTTTAGTACGCATGTCTTCAACAGTTGCAGAACCCGTTAGGCCCATGCTTGAGCGTAGACCGCCCATCTGTTGGTGAACGATCTCTTTTAGACGACCTTTGTATGCGATACGACCTTCAATACCTTCTGGAACAAGCTTGTCTGCAGCGTTGTCAGATTGGAAGTAACGGTCAGAAGAACCTTGAGACATAGCGCCAAGAGAACCCATACCACGGTAAGACTTGTAAGAACGACCGTTGTAAAGAATAACTTCACCCGGTGCTTCTTCAGTACCCGCGAACATTGAACCAACCATCACACAAGATGCGCCAGCAACGATAGCTTTACAGATATCGCCAGAGAAGCGGATACCGCCATCTGCGATTACTGGAATACCGTATTCGTTAGCTACTTCAGCTGCGTCTGCGATTGCTGTTACTTGAGGAACACCAACACCAGTAACGATACGAGTCGTACAGATTGAACCCGGGCCGATACCTACTTTAACCGCACTAACACCCGCTTCGATAAGAGCACGAGCGCCAGCGCCAGTTGCTACGTTACCACCGATGATTTGTAGATCAGGGTATGCAGCGCGAGTTTCGCGGATACGGTTAAGTACGCCTTCAGAGTGACCGTGTGAAGAGTCGATAAGTAGAACGTCTACGCCAGCTTCAACTAGAGCAGCAACGCGCTCTTCGTTACCAGCGCCAGCACCAACAGCTGCACCTACACGTAGGCTGCCGCGCTCATCTTTACAAGCGTTTGGTTTACGTTCTGCTTTGTGGAAATCTTTTGCAGTGATCATTCCAGTAAGTTGGAAGTCATCATTTACAACAAGAACTTTTTCAACACGCGCTTCGTGCATTTTCTCTTGAACTTCTTCACGAGTTGCACCTTCTTTAACAGAAGCAAGGCGATCTTTAGGTGTCATTACTACATCAACTTTCTTAGAAAGGTCAGTAACAAAGCGAACGTCACGGCCAGTAATAATACCAACAAGTTCGTTTGTTTCAGTAACAACAGGGAAACCGGCAAAGCCGTGTTTTTGGGTAAGGGCTACAACATCAGCGATTGTCGCGTCAGGGCTTACTGTTACTGGGTGAGAAACCACACCAGCTTCGTAAATTTTAACCTGGCGAACCATTTCAGCTTGCTGTTCGATTGACATATTCTTATGAATGAAGCCTATTCCGCCTTCTTGTGCCAGTGCAATCGCTAGGCGAGCTTCTGTCACAGTATCCATAGATGCAGATATCATTGGGATGTTTAGGGAAATATTCTTCGTCAGCTGAGTGCGAAGATCAGCTGTATTAGGGAGAACGGTGGAGTGTGCTGGCACTAGCAGTACGTCGTCGAATGTCAGCGCTTCTTTGGCAATTCTTAGCATTTGCAATATCTCACAATAATAGGAGTAAAAAGAAACAATCCAATCTCATCGTTTCGCCTAATGAGGGCAGCCAATTAAGGAAAATCAAACTGCATTTGGATTAGATATTGCGGACGGATTATACGGCCAACGAAATCGCTTGGCTACACATTTTTGTACTTTTAATTTGCATTTACCCCCTTGCTATGTATTATATTGCCGCTATCTTCCATACTTACGCCCTGTGAGATTCCAAGAAAGACCTTCCTTCAAGGAAAGATAGTGCTTCTATGACTAATCCAAACATCTTTACTGTTTCTCGCCTCAACTCAGAGGTTCGTCTCCTATTAGAAAACGAAATGGGAATAGTCTGGCTCGTTGGTGAAATCTCAAACTTCTCTGCACCTGTATCTGGTCACTGGTACCTCACGCTTAAAGACTCTCGCGCTCAAGTTAAGTGCGCCATGTTTCGTGGCAATAACCGCCGTGTCACCTTTAAGCCCCAGAATGGTAATCAAGTTCTAGTCAAAGCTCGCCTGTCTCTTTATGAGCCACGTGGTGATTATCAACTGATCATCGAAAGCATGCAGCCAGAGGGTGACGGTAAGCTTCAGCAAGAGTTTGAAAAACTGAAGATGAACCTTGCCGCTGAAGGGCTGTTTGCTCAATCAAGTAAGCAAGCTCTTCCTGAACACCCCAAACGTGTTGGCGTTATCACATCTAAAACCGGTGCAGCGCTGTTTGATATTCTTGATGTACTAAAAAGGCGCGATCCTTCGCTACCGGTTGTGGTTTACCCGACCATGGTTCAAGGCGAAGAGGCGGCGATTCAGATTGCCCAAGCGATTGGACGCGCTAACGAACGCAATGAATGTGATGTGTTAATCGTCGGCCGTGGTGGCGGCTCACTGGAAGACCTATGGTGCTTCAATAACGAGATCGTAGCTCGCACAATCGCAGCAAGCCAAATCCCGATTATCAGCGCCGTTGGCCACGAAGTGGATGTCACTATCGCTGATTTCGTTGCCGATATGCGTGCCCCAACGCCATCAGCTGCCGCAGAATTGGTTAGCCGTGATAACAGTCATAAAGAACAAGCTTTCGCGTCTAAACGTGCTCGCTTAGTCAGTGCGATTCGTCATGTGTTAATCAAACAGGCGCAATCAACTCAAACGTTGAAATACCGCTTAGAGAAGCAACACCCTAGCTACCAACTTCAAAAGCAGAGTCAGCAGCTTGATGACCTAGATATGCGTTTGCGTCGTGGTATGACTCAATACCTAAAACAGCATGCACAGCGTGTTGAACGTAAACAGCACCAGCTTCAATTGAACTCTCCAGTGAAACGCCTTGGCGAACAGAAACTGCATCTGCAACGTTCAGAGCAAAAGCTATTGGATGCAATGGACAAGACATTACTAACCACTCGCCACCAGCTCGCTATGGCTGCAGAGAAGTTAGAGACCGTTAGTCCACTGGCAACCCTAAAGCGTGGCTACAGCATTACTCATTCTGCATCGAGCAAGACAGTATCATCGATTAACGATGTCGAAGTCGGTGAAGTGATCACCACTCAAGTTGAAGACGGTGTGATTGAATCGCAAGTGACAACAAGAGTCGCTAAGAGTGAGCTTTAGGTTCGACTAGAACATTGAAAATCATTTAAAACCAGAAAGCCCTATCGATAATCGACAGGGCTTTTGTATATCTACTGGCTGTAAAAGAAAACAACCTGATTCAAACCTTACTCACGACTCCGTCGTAGAAGGCTCCTTCATGGTCAGCATCCCTTCCGTCACAATAAAGTTGATGATGAAGTCTAGCCCTTGGCTCTCTTTGAGGTTGGTGAACACGTATGGCTTGGTTGGACGCATGCGTTGTGTGTCTTGCTCCATCACCTCAAGTGACGCACCCACATATGGTGCTAAATCGATCTTATTGATAACCAGCAGATCAGAACGCGTAATACCCGGTCCGCCTTTACGTGGGATCTTCTCCCCTTCCGCTACATCAATCACGTAGATGGTAAGATCGGCTAATTCAGGGCTGAACGTCGCACTCAAGTTATCACCGCCACTTTCGACGAATACCACATCGAGGTTCTTATGCAGCTTGGCAAGCTCTTCTACCGCAGCTAAGTTCATCGACGCATCTTCACGGATCGCCGTGTGCGGACAGCCACCCGTTTCAACACCAATAATACGATCTGGTTCTAGAGCCTCTGCTCGCGTAAGTATCTTGGCATCTTCTTGAGTGTAGATGTCGTTGGTTACCACTGCGATATTGAGCTTGTCGCGAATCGCTTTACAAAGCACTTCTAATAGCGCTGTTTTACCAGACCCTACCGGGCCGCCAATACCAATTCGAAGTGGTTGCTTATAACTTTCCATTGTCTACTTCCTTATATTCTTTTTACTATACCGTTCGAGCTGACCGCTACGAACGAAATAGTCGTGTGTATTGTGTTTCGTGCAGTGAACTTGCTAATGCCATTGATGGCGAAAAACTGCCTACCATCCAATCTTCTATCGCGTGGGCCTTTTCGATCACCTCAGGAAAGGTGTTGGTGATATTAATCAATGCCAACTGCCCGTCGGTTTGACCTAAAGGCACCAGTTTCACGCCTGCGGTAACGATATTTTCAAGCCAGCTCCATAAGTAACCTTGCTTGAGGCTTTCTAAATCAATGCCCCAATGCTGAGCCGCCATACACATGCCCAACAATTGGTTTGGGTGACTATCAACAGAGTCCACCTGTGAAATATCGATATCTAAGCGCTTCAACAAAGTATTCAATGCTTGCCCACGCTGTTTCTCTTCCGCTCGCAATTCACTGGTTTCACGGCTTGAGTACAGGTAATTACACCAGTGCTCAATCTCATCGAGTTCACCCTTTTCTAGAGCGTGGTAAAGACGCTCTAATATAGGCAATTCCAAGGTCGCGACACTGGAGTTGACGATGGTGTTGAGCCACTGTTCCATGCTGTTGCGATCGGTCACCCAACCCGCTTCAACCGCTAACTCTAAACCCTGCGAGTAAGTGAACCCACCAATCGGCAATGACGGACTGATCAATTGAAACAGGCGATAGATGGCGACATTTTCTGTTGTGGTCATAACCGTGCCCTCAGTCTTCTAGAATCAAATAAGTTCGAGAGCTTACGCGCCTAACAGTAATAGTGCGCTTGCTGAAGCCACACCAACCGACATCCATTTTGAGTAAACCGCGCGGCCAACAAAAGCACCGATAACCATCAAAGCCAAAGCAGTGATGCTCATGCCAGTTGCAAACTGAGTTAGGTTACTTGCCGCTTCAACGCCATGCGCATAACCATGGAAAAACAACATGCCAATCGAAGCCGCTAATACACTGTTCACTCGCTTAGTCGATGGTGAGAACACGTGCCATAAACATAAGCTGACGACAAACAGAGAAGCGATAATGGCAGGCTCAACAATCACAGAGAAACCTAGGGCTTGGCCTGCGATAAGCCCTACCACTAAAGACACCAATCCACCGCCAATCAGAGCTGCTTTTGTCTTGGTGGAAAATGACAGTGCGCCAATTAATAAACCGAAAGCGATCAGCATGATCAGATGATCCATGCCAGTCACAGGGTGAGTTAAGCCAGACATAAACGAGTGAGACTCATGAACTGAATGCGCCCCATGTCCTGGGTGAGCGAAAGCCATCGTTGATGTTGTTAGAGAAGCTATTGTGAAAGTGCATAAGCCTGCAGCTGTTTTAAAGTTCATCGCGAGTTCCTTGCTTTATACCAATCGTAGTAAATAATTGCTCACCCTAGCTTGCTAAAATGCTCGATAACTGCGTTATAATTTTTGATTGTAGAATAACTACTTATCGAAAAATTATGCCTTGTTCTCAAGCCTTTTTTCTGCGCTATTGTTGATCACTTACTTACTGTGATTGGTATTATTGTTATTAATATCGTTGTTATATAAATCGTTTAGTGAGTCATCAATGACTCGATTAATGATGGTGATGATGTCCACCAGAGCGACCGCCATAAGCACCGCCTTCTGGTTCAAACGGTTGTTTCTCAGTGGTCACTTTCGCGCCTAAGCCTTCAACCATTTCATCTAAAACATGGTCGTGTTGATAACGAACCCAACCCGCTTCCACTTGCAGCGGAACATGACGGTTACCAAGGTGATACGCCACTCGCGTTAACAGGAGCAAGTCTTCACAGTAAACAGTCGAAACGGTTTCTGGTGCCGCTTTCACTTCTACGACTAAACCGCATTTACTTGAGAGTTGTTCGCCACCACGCAAGATATGACCTCGTGGTAGAAACAGTCCGGCATTGCGCCCGTCATCGAGCATCACCTTAAGACGGCTCTTAATGCGGCTATCGATCGGCAGGCTTAAGTAGCCGTCCGGTGCATTTTGTATTTGAGTATTCAGTTGAGTCAGTTCAATCATGCTATTACCTCAATCTCCTTGTGAGATTTATAACGTTCAAAATAGGGTCACTAAAATAAGATTCTTTAGTCAAAGGCTTAGAATAGAAAGTACCGCTGAGCCATTGGCAGCTCTTCAGCAGGCTCACACGTGAGTAGTTCACCATCGGCGCGCACTTGGTACGTCTGAGAGTCGACCTCAATCTTCGGCATCCAATCATTGAGCTTCATGTCGGCTTTGCTGATGTTTCGGCAGTTGCTCACAACACCAATCAAGCTCTGCAGACCCAATTGCTTGTCGATGTTCTGCGCCTTGGCTTCTTTAGAGACAAACAGCATTGATGTGTTCTGACACGCCTTGCCGTAGCTACCAAACATCGAGCGATAGTGAACTGGCTGAGGTGTTGGGATTGAAGCGTTTGGGTCACCCATCGGCGCCATGGCGATCATGCCGCCTTTCAAAATCACGCTTGGTTTCACGCCAAAGAAGGCTGGCTTCCATAGAACTAGGTCAGCTAATTTCCCGGCTTCGATCGAACCGATTTCATGAGACATACCATGAGTGATCGCAGGGTTGATGGTGTACTTAGCGACATAACGTCTTAAACGGAAGTTATCGCTGTAGTCTGAATCTTCTTTTAAGCTACCGCGCTGAACTTTCATCTTGTGCGCGGTTTGCCAAGTACGTGTTACTACCTCGCCTACTCGTCCCATAGCTTGAGAATCCGAGGCGATCATCGAGAACGCACCTAAATCATGAAGAATGTCTTCTGCGGCAATGGTTTCACGGCGGATACGAGATTCAGCAAACGCGACATCTTCTGCAATTGATGGTGAAAGGTGATGACACACCATCAACATGTCTAAATGCTCATCGACCGTATTGACCGTGTAAGGTCGTGTTGGGTTAGTCGAAGAAGGCAGAACGTTGGGTTCACCTGCCGCACGGATAATGTCGGGAGCATGACCACCGCCCGCACCTTCAGTGTGGTAGGTATGAATCACTCGGTCGCCAATTGCGCCAAGTGTCGATTCAACAAAACCAGATTCATTCAGAGTGTCGGTATGAATCGCAACTTGTACGTCCATCTCGTCAGCAACACTTAAACAAGTATCGATGGAAGCGGGTGTGGTTCCCCAGTCTTCGTGCAACTTCAAACCCACTGCGCCTGCCGCTACTTGTTCGCGTAGAGCTTCTGGCTGACTGGCATTGCCTTTGCCTAACAAGCCAAAGTTCATCGGGAATTGATC
The DNA here is from genome assembly GCF_041469805.1 of Vibrio sp. 10N.286.48.C11. Lineage (NCBI taxonomy): Bacteria > Pseudomonadati > Pseudomonadota > Gammaproteobacteria > Vibrionales > Vibrionaceae > Vibrio > Vibrio sp. 10N.286.48.C11. Next base: position 39,140 of record NZ_JBFRLK010000038.1, read on the forward strand.
GAGTGACTCTAGCATGCGGTGCATGTTCCAAGGCCCCGGCGTACATGTGGTCGCGTTGGTGCCGGTGTTTGGCCCCGTGCCACCGCCGATCATGGTTGTCACACCCGACGCCAATGCTTCTTCAATCTGTTGTGGGCAGATAAAGTGGATGTGTGAATCAATGCCACCCGCGGTGAGAATCGAGCCTTCACCTGCCAAAATTTCCGTGCCCGGGCCAATTACTATATCGACGCCCGGCTGAACGTCTGGGTTACCTGCTTTGCCTAAAGCTTGAACTCGGCCGTCTTTGATGGCGACATCGGCTTTTACGATGCCCCAGTAATCCAACACAATCGCATTAGTGATCACCAAATCCGGTGTCTCAGCACTTGGACGTTGGCTTTGCCCTTGTCCATCACGGATAACTTTACCGCCGCCGAATTTCACTTCGTCGCCGTATACGGTGTAATCCTTTTCAACTTCTAGCCATAAATCGGTGTCAGCAAGACGCACTCGGTCACCGACTGTTGGCCCAAACATTTCGGCATAAGCCTGTTTGGATATCGTCGCCATGTTCAATCCTTTGTTATTTTCATTATTCCGTGGGAGCGCTTAGAGCTTGCCCATCACCTTTCCTTGGAAGCCATAGATCTCTAACTTACCGGCGTAACGCACTAACTCGACGCTGCGCGACTGACCCGGCTCAAAGCGGGTTGCAGTACCCGCAGGAATATTGAGTCGAAAGCCTTTAGTGACTTCTCGGTTAAAGATCAGCGAAGGGTTTGCTTCATAGAAGTGGTAATGAGAGCCAATTTGGACAGGACGATCGCCAATGTTTTGCACCTTAACGGACGTTGTGTCTCGGCCTTCATTGAGAGTGATATCACCGGGAGCGGTTTCTACTTTTCCGGGCACTAAGCCTGAATATTGTTTGGTGGATCCAGCCATATTTCTTCTCCCTACACGATAGGTTCATGAACGGTCACCAACTTGGTGCCATCGGGAAAAGTCGCTTCGACTTGTACATCTGGGATCATGGAAGGGATCCCCTCCATAACGTCATCGACGGTAAGCAGTGTGCGTCCAAAATCCATCAATTCCGAAACGGTTTTCCCCTCACGGGCACCTTCAAGAATGGCACTGCTGATCAGAGCAATAGATTCTGGGTAGTTGAGTTTTAAGCCTTTCTGTTTACGCTGCTGTGCCAGCATTCCTGCGCAGAAGATAAGTAGCTTATCTTTTTCTCTTGGTGTTAATTCCATTTAGCTGCCCGCTGTTAGTGTTGTTTTCTTATTGCTCAGAAACGCATGAGCAGTAAGTGGGATTCAATCACAGCAAGCTTGAAAAAATGTACCGAGGGCCGGAAGTCGCCCTCGGTACAAATAGGGCTAATCGCTAAGTCGCCCAAATCCTTGGTAAATCAGGAGTCGTACCACATAAATGAGAGCGAGTTGCTTGCCAAATCTGACCAAAGGCTTGGAGGATATCTTCACTCCAATTACCCAAGGCTCGCACCACAATCAATCCTTCTATCTGAGTAGCACCCAATATTAATGTGGGTTCACTCGACGTTTTTGATGTAACTGATTGCTGTGAAGCTTGCTGTGTAATAGATATGAGCAAGCTCTGTACCAACTCTAGATCTTGCTTCTCATTTGAGGTGATATAAAAGGTTCCCATCATTGAATAATCAAGTAACCCCATATTTATCATTAACTTATCGCCACCATGAAAATTAAAGCCTTCAGTCAGAAGCCTTTGATTATCAAGATAGATTTCTGTTTTCCCAACGAGATGACCATGCTCGAATCCCTCATTCTGTGCAGGGCGTCCAAAACAGTGCATCTCCCAACCCCAAAACTGTGCACCCTTTTCTAGGCGAATTTCAGTATCTAAACGAACGTGTGCATTCGGGAAAAAGATGTTCTCTTGCGGCATCCATTCCAAGCGTGCATCTTTCTTCACTCGTAGGGTCTGCTTCTGCTTGGCGTACTTGTTGTTTGAGCGATAGAACTTGGTCGCACCGGGTGTGGTAATCAACGCGTGAGCACCGTGCTCAAGATTCACGTTAATATTGAGAGTGTCACCACCTACCACTCCGCCGGGGGGATGGAGTAAGTAGGTGTGACACGTTTCCCCATCAGGATACAGGGGGCGTTGCACCGCAAGCGGACCAGACTGCTGACGATTCTTTAATACGGTTTTATCACCTCGATCGACAAAGGTGAGGTTTAAACTCGCTTGCCAACCATCACGAATATCTTGTTCGATGGTCTCATTCAAAGATAAAGCTTCTACTAAAGAAGCCTTGCTTACTTCATTCGGAGAAAAGAGAGAATTCATACGGTTAGGTACTCCTTTATCAAGGACTCATCGAGCCCTGTCATTTCACCTTCTGCCACTTGGCGTCCACGGTCGATAATGCAAAAACGGTCACCGACCTTTCTTGCAAACGGCAGCTTCTGTTCAACCAACAGAACCGTGAGCCCCATTTTCTCGTTGAGCATGCGAATGATGTCGCCAATCTCTTGCACAATATTGGGTTGAATACCCTCCGTCGGCTCATCCAAGATCAATAGCTTTGGATTAACCACCAGCGCACGCCCAATCGCTAGCTGTTGCTGCTGGCCACCCGATAAATCACCACCGCGACGATGTAGCATCTCTTTTAACACTGGGAAAATATCGAAGATGAATTCAGGGATCTTGCGGTCACCCTTTTTACGAATCGGTAAACCGACCTCTAGATTTTCTTGAACAGTGAGCATTGGGAAGATCTGGCGACCTTGCGGTACATAGCCGATCCCTTGGCGTGGACGGTCCTCGGCATCGGTTTTCAAAAGTGACTCACCCGATAAGGAGATGTCACCGCTTTCAACCTTCACCAACCCCATAATGCATTGCAGTAAGGTGGTTTTACCGACACCATTTCGCCCCATTAGCACCGTGCATTTACCTTCTGGGATCTGCATATCCAAATCCCACAGCGTGTGGCTCTCACCGTAATATTGATTAACTGATTTAACCTCTAGCATCCTATTCTCCGAGATAAACTTGTTTAACTTCAGGGTGAGCCTGCACTTGATCCATGGTGCCTTCAGCCAACACATGACCTTGATGAAGCACGGTGACATGGTTGGCGATAGAACGAACGAAATCCATATCGTGTTCAACGACCACAACCGAGTGCTTACCTGCCAGTGAGTTAAGTAACTCAGAGGTGCGATCCATTTCTTGGTGAGTCATACCTGCCACGGGTTCATCCACCAGCAACAGCTTAGGGTTTTGCATCAATAGCATGCCGATCTCTAACCACTGCTTTTGTCCGTGAGACAGGTTACCTGCCAAATTCGCCGCTTCGTCTTTTAAATGAATCAGCTCAAGTACCGAGGTCAATTTGTCTTTCTGTTCACCAGACATCACAGCGGTGAACGTCGCCCACACTGAGCGGTCACCGGCCATGGCTAATTCAAGGTTCTGCCACACAGTTAAACACTCAATCACGGTCGGTTTTTGGAATTTACGCCCAACGCCTGCATTGGCGATTTCGGCTTCGTTCATCTTCAATAAGTTGATGTTCGAACCCAACCACACCTCGCCGGTGTCTGGCTTAGTTTTACCTGTGATAATGTCCATCATGGTGGTTTTACCTGCGCCATTAGGACCTATGATACAGCGTAGCTCTCCCTCTTTGATGTAGAGGTTGAGGTCGTTTATCGCTTGGAAACCATCGAAGCTTTTGTTGACGCCTTCGACATACAACAGCACGTTATGTCGAGTATCGATGGCAGGATGAATATCGGGTTTGAGGTAATCAAAGACTTCGTCTCGACGAGTGAACGCCTGAACCGATTCCTTTACGCTATTAAATGTGGTCATGCGATCACCTCCTTGGCCTTGTGCTGATCATCCTTATCTTTATCTTGGTTTTTCCCATTTGATGCCTTGCGCAGCTGCTGCCACTTTTCACTGACAAAGCCAATCACACCTTGTGGGAAGTACATGGTTGAGAGTACGAATAGTCCACCCAGAGCAAACAGCCACACCTCCGGGAACTCAACCGTAAACCAACTCTTGGCGTAGTTGATGATCAATGCACCGACAATGGCACCAAACAGAGTGGCACGACCGCCTAAGGCTACCCAAACCACAATCTCAATCGAGTTAAGAGGAGCAAATTCTCCCGGATTGATAATACCCACTTGAGGGACATATAAAGCCCCGGCAATACCGGCGATAACCGCAGAAAGAACGAAGACCCACAGCTTGATGCCATCGACGTCATAGCCCATAAAGCGAGTGCGTGATTCCGTATCACGAATCGCTAATGCCACACGACCTAATCGACTGGTCACCACCATGCGACAAGCTATGTAGCTGAGAATAAGCGCAATACCAGTCGCGACAAACAGACCTATCTTGACCGCATCACTCTGCAAACTCAGACCGATGATGTCTTTGAAATCCGTCAGTCCGTTGTTGCCACCAAAGCCCATTTCGTTGCGGAAAAATGCCAGCATCAATGCGTAAGTTAATGCCTGAGTCATGATAGAAAGATACACCCCGGACACACGAGAGCGGAAAGCTAAATAACCGAACAAGTAAGCCAATGCGCCCGGCACTAGCACCACCATCAGGCAAGCAAACCAGAACTGGTCAAAGCCCTGCCAGAACCACGGCAACGCAGACCAATCAAGGAACACCATGAAATCTGGTAAGACTGGATCACCATAAACCCCACGGTCACCAATCTGACGCATCAAGTACATGCCCATCGCATAACCACCAAGCGCAAAGAAAGCACCGTGGCCAAGGCTCAAGATTCCGAGATAGCCCCACACCAGATCGAGCGCCAACGCCAACATTGCGTAGCTCAGGTATTTGCCCATCAGCGAGATAGTAAAAGTCTCTACATGGAGCGGGTGCCCACTTGGTAACATGGTGTTAGCCAGTGGGATAAGAATAACGGCCGCTAGAATGGCAAGGATGGTCAGTTGGCCACCTTTGTCACCACGCATTGCCGAAAGTACAAATGATTTTGACTGCATGATGTTGTCCTTAACCTTCAGCCGCACGACCACGTTGCGGGAAGAGTCCGCGTGGGCGTTTTTGAATAAATAGAATGATGAAAACCAGTACCAGAATCTTGGCGAGAACCGCACCAGCCCATGGTTCTAAAATTTTATTGAACAGACCAAGGCTTAAGCCTGCGACTAGCGTGCCCCATAGGTTGCCAACACCGCCGAATACCACCACCATGAATGAGTCGATGATGTACGCCTGTCCCATATTAGGGCCAACGTTGGTCAGTTGAGACAGTGCCACGCCTGCAACACCCGCAACGCCAGAGCCTAAACCGAAGGTCATCGCATCAACTCGCTCAGAACGAATACCCATCGCACGAGCCATGCCACGGTTTTGAGAAACCGCACGAACCTGTAAGCCTAGTGGTGTCTTTTTCAGAACCATTAATAAGCCCATAAACACCAAACCACAGAACAGGATGATATAAAGTCGGTTGTAAGTCAGGGACAACATTGGGTTCAATTGAAGTGCGCCAGACATCCATTCAGGTGTGCTCACTGAGCGGTTCAAAGGAGAGAAAATCGAGCGAACAGCCTGCTGCAAGATTAAGCTAATACCAAAGGTCGCGAGTAAGGTTTCCAATGGGCGACCATAAAGATGACGAATCACACTGCGCTCAATCGCAATGCCCACTAAGCCAGAAACAATGAATGCCGCTGGAATGGAAAGTATCAGCGCTAGGCCAATATGATTCGGCATCAACAACTGCAATACATAGGTGGTGTAAGCGCCAATCATGATCAGCTCACCATGAGCCATGTTGATAACGCCCATCACACCAAAGGTAATCGCTAAGCCAATGCCTGCCAGTACCAATACCGAGCCTAAGCTCAAACCGAAGAATACTGTTTCTACACCCGAATAGAGTGCTTGGCTTTGTTGATAGCTATCCATCGCACGTTCTGCTGCAGCGGTAATGCTTGGATCTTGCTCACTGTTCAGTAGTTGGTTCAGTGTTTTCAGAACGACCGAGTGTTTGAAGTCGCCAACTCGTTCAATTGAAGCCACACGATCTTCAATGGTGGCACTGTTATTAAGAGAAGTGGCAATCGCTAACGACAAATCCATTAGCTCAGCTACTTTGCCATCTGATTCATTGGCTCTGAGTTCAGTTAGTCGTTCGATAATGTCAGCGTCTTTGGTTCCTAACAAATCCAAAACCGCCTTATAACGCACATCAGGGTTGCCGCTGTTCAGTCCAATCGAGGCTATTTCCCCGCGTAATATCCCACGAAGTTTGTTATTCACACGAACCTTTTTAAACTGTCTCGCATTCTCGATATTAAGCGTTGAATCATCCCATACTGACTGAGCTGACGTCGCTGTTTTGATACTTTGAATGAGGTAGAGCTGTTTGTACTGCTCGCTCTGTTTCTCATTGAAGTAGTAAAGGTTTCCGTTTAACCAGCCATCTAAAATAGCTTTCGACACATCTTCCGTTTGCGTCTCAATCACCCAATCGATAGCTAATTCTTTATCCGATGTTTTCTTACCAACTAGCGCCTTGGTAAAGCTAGCTTCATCCGTTATTCCAGCAAAAGCCAACTGAGCACTGACTGCCATGAGCAACAGCGCTTTAAATACGTTTAATACGTTTTTCATCCCTGCTTCCTTAACCAACCAAGTTAGATATTGTTATTTTTACTTGGAGGATGTGTGGATAGTGGTTGTTACCTGAAACGATGAGCCTTCCGTTCGCTTCGCCCGTTAAACAGACGCGTTCTTCCCAAACCGGAAGGCTCAATATTCCTGAATTGACGATCTAGTTACCGCCAGAACACTTCTTCGTTTCGACGTTAAACGCACCACATGAGAATGGCTTCGACCAGCTAGAGAACAGTTTTGCCGATTCAGGTAAGTAACTCGACCAAGCATCACCCGCCACTAGTCCAGTGGTTTCCCAAACGATATCGAATTGACCATCGCCTTGGATTTCACCGATCAGGACTGGTTTAGTAATGTGGTGGTTTGGCAGCATGGTAGAGTAGCCGCCAGAAAGGTTAGGTACAGACACGCCAATCAAGGCATCTTGCACAGATTCAGGATCGGTTGTGCCCGCATTAGTGACCGCTTGAGCCCACATATTGAAGCCAACATAGTGCGCTTCCATTGGGTCATTGGTGACACGCTTTTCACTCTTGATGAACGACTGCCACGTTTCAACGAACTCTTCATTAGCTTCAGTATCAACACTCATGAAGTAGTTCCATGCCGCTAGATGACCAACCAATGGTTCTGTGTCCATGCCTGACAGTTCTTCTTCACCAACAGAGAATGCAATAACTGGGATGTCTTCAGATGAAATGCCTTGAGCGCCTAGCTCTTTATAGAAAGGTACGTTCGCATCGCCGTTTACAGTAGAAACCACAGCGGTTTTCTTGCCAGCTTCACCGAACTTTTTGATGTCTGAAACGATAGATTGCCAATCAGAGTGACCAAATGGCGTGTAGTTGATCATGATGTCTTCTTCTGCGACACCTTTATCTTTTAGGTAGGCTTCTAAGATCTTATTGGTTGTACGTGGATAAACGTAATCGGTACCTGCAAGTACCCAGCGCTCGACTTCAAGCTCTTCCATCAAGTAATCCACTGCTGGGATCGCTTGTTGGTTTGGCGCGGCACCGGTGTAGAAAACGTTTTTAGAAGACTCTTCACCTTCATACTGTACTGGGTAGAAAAGGATGCTGTTGAGTTCTTCAAAGACAGGTAGCATGGATTTACGTGATACCGACGTCCAACCACCGAACACCACATCCACTTTCTCTTTTTCGATAAGCTCACGCGCTTTCTCAGCAAATAGCGGCCAGTTTGACGCAGGGTCAACCACGACAGGCTCTAGCTTCTTACCAAGCAAACCGCCCTTTTTGTTCTGCTCTTCGATGAGCATTAGCACGGTATCTTTTAGCGTTGTCTCACTGATCGCCATGGTGCCAGAGAGTGAGTGTAGAACACCGACCTTGATGGTCTCATCAGCAGCAAACACTGTTGCAGAAGAAAATGAAAGTGTTGTACACAGTGCAGCTAGCGATAAATTGAACACCTTGTTCATGATATTACTCCATAATTGTATTTTTGTTATTCAATTACAGAGTTACAAGAAGAGTGCCAAACTTATAAACCAACGAAATTATTTATAAGTAATTGTATTAATAGAATTTAAAAGAAACTAACACCAATAGAGTGCATAGCAATCATGTAACTATGTTTCATACTGGTGCAGTGACGGTGGGAATGAACCAAGATGACACATTCCTGTTCTTCAGATACAAAAAAGACCCAACACTTTAGTATTGAGTCTCTGGTATAACATCACCGATGGTCGTTCAAACCATGAGTTTAAGGCTATTCCGCTGGTTTAAATTCGAATTTTACTCTCGACTTAGATTTCAACTCGTTGCAATCACCGTTGCAAAAATAGCTCGCCGCACCACAGGCTTGAAGCTTCTCAAGTTGGCTGCTGCACTCAGGACAAAACCCAACTTTAGTAAAGTGAGCCTGACAACTTTCACAGTGATACTTGCCATCCCAAGCTAGCTCAGACTGGCACTTAGGGCAGATATTTTCACTCATTAGCATTTCCTAATTTACTACTATTTTTACAATCTACTACTGTTGAGACTTGGCTTGCTTGATTTGATACATGTTCTTATCAGCTTGTGCGATCAACTGGTCTAATCCTTGAGGATCTTTGTCACAAGAAAGCCCGACACTCACCGAGAATTGCACATCATTGATATAAAGCGCTTGTTGCAGTGCTTTCTCTAAGCTGTGGTAGAAGCTAACAACGCTTTCTTGATCATCAAAACATGAGAACACCACAAACTCATCACCACCATAACGCCCTATCTTGGCACATGCTGTGGTTGCCTCATCAAGAACTTCGGCAACCGCCAGCAACACATCGTCACCGAAACTATGGCCATAGGTATCATTTATTGATTTGAACTTATCGACATCAACAAACAAACACGCCATCACCTTTTCAGAAAAGCATCGCTTGGCCAACACTTTCTTCGCTTCATTAAACAATGCGCGACGATTCAAGCAATGGGTTAAAGAATCTCGATTAGCGAAAAAGTTTAGCTGGTTCTCCAGCTCAAACTTCTCTAGTGCTACCGAATACAGGGAAGCCAGTAGCTCTAAGATCTCGAGCTCAAATTCATGTGGTTCAGAGATGTACTGGCTATAAATAGCGAAGGTAACCAACACATTACCGCGCGACGAGATAATGGGGACCGACCAACAGGCATGTAAATTCGCTTGATTGGTTAAGACCAGAAAAGGTGCCCAGTTTGGGTGTGCATTTATGTTGGAGACCATCACTGCTTTCTTAAGCGCAGCTGCCTCGCCACAAGAGCCTATCCCCGCACCAATTCCTATCCCTTCAATCTGTTGATTGTAAAAATCAGGCAGGTTTGGGGCATACTCAAGGTGTAACGTTTAGACTCTGAGTTGAGCAGTAAAATTGAAGCCATGCGCTGCTCGGTAAGCTGAATAATCTTGTGATTTAAATCTTTGCGATCCATCCCAAGCGCAAGCTTCCGCAGCAAACTATTGACGGCTCGATGACCTTCTAATAAAAATTGTTGTTCCATTCACTAAGGCTTTCAATTGTGTAATCGGGTACAGCTTGTTCCTATGCAAGCTTGTTATTGGTTAATAATAGCACACTAAATTAGTACGACACACAATCGAAGATCATAGGTTGATCTTTCGCTTTATCTATTTTGATCAGCGATCTACCCCAAAAAGAATATTTATATCACCACACACCGAAAGCATAAGTTACATGTGCTGCATTTCAATTTTAAACAGTAATTTATATTAAAAGTTACATGAAAAAACAAAACAAACAGCACAAGCCATTTCGATCTGTAGTCTAGATCATCGAATTACATGCGTCAGCATTTCAATATGCTGGTCATCTAACTGGGTTAACTTAACGGATAATGCCTTAAGTTCTGAGGTGTTCTCAATGTGAGTACCACCACACGGAATAGACACTAAAGTGTCGGCATCCAACTGCCATTCCCAATAGCGAGAGTCTGTTAATGCTTCGCCTTCCAGTCGCATTGCAACTGGCGTCGGCTCTGCAAACCAGCCCGCAATCATTTGGTTGATATCAGCTTCGATGTCATCAAGACTTGCTAGCATATCTGCAACGTTCAAACCACGCTTCTTCAGGGTTTTGCCTAAGCGATACTTATCGGTACACAGCTCTGGAGTCACAAAGCTCGTCACTTGTGCGTAGCTATTGAAGTCGTAACTGCCAAGCGGATCTTTTCTGTCCGCATCTTTACGCCAGTAGCTTTCAGCCAATACTTTATTCAAGGCTAGGAAAGCGATGTGACCAGCACTGTGACCACGGCTCAAACTGGCTTGGTACTCTTTATCAACCGACAACACGACTTCGTCGTTAACCTTAATCATAGAAGCAGATGTAGGTAGCTGGTGGACAACAACAAACGCCCACCCTTCCGTATCACGCTTAACAGGGATATCTGCTGCGATATGAAGCTTGCCAGTAGATTGTTCTATAGCACCAACAAGGCAGTCTTCAACGGGAAATTGCACGTCACCAACATTCACAAAGCCTTGGTCTGCAGGGTGATCTGGCCAAATATGACTCACTGGGTGGAAAGGTGTTACGTCGGCAATCAGGTAAGTTTTGCTGTCGTCGCTTTCAACGTACTGCGCTTTAGCATTGAGCTGCCAAGCCTGATGACAAAATTGAGTGATGGTTGGTGTGATTGCTGACACAGGTGTAATCAAATCGCTAGTAGTCATATCGTTCTTCTTCTGGAATCTAGTCTGATTCGTTGAGCCATGATGATAAAAACGTATTGTTATGGCTTAACGTGAATTTTGCTTAAAAAAATACCCGAGACAGGCTCGGGTATCAAATCTATTGGAAAGGTTTACTTACGACCTTTAACCATGCTCATCATACGCTTACGTTTACGTTCTTGAGAAATTGTCAGCTTGTTTGTCTTAGCTTCAAATGGGTTCTCGCTGTTCTGGAATTGAATGCGAATAGGTGTACCCATGATTTCTAGTGAACGACGGTAGTAGTTCATCAAGAATCGTTTGTATGAATCTGGCAAGTTACGAACTTGGTTACCGTGGATAACGATAATCGGTGGGTTGTAGCCACCAGCGTGCGCGTATTTCAGTTTCACACGACGGCCACGAACCATAGGCGGTTGGTGATCATCAGTCGCCATCTTCATGATACGAGTTAGCACAGAAGTACCAACACGAGTAGTCGCTGACTTGTAAGCTTCTTGTACAGACTCAAACAAGTGACCAACACCTGTACCGTGAAGTGCAGAGATAAAGTGAATACGTGCGAAATCAACGAAGCCTAAGCGACGGTCTAGCTCTTTCTTAACGCGTTCTTTAACGTCGTTATCTAGGCCATCCCACTTGTTTACGGCAATAACAATTGAACGACCAGCGTTCAACGCAAAGCCTAGCAAGCTTAGATCTTGATCAGAGATGTTTTCGCGAGCATCGATAAGCAGCAACACAACGTTAGCATCTTCAATCGCTTTCAGTGTTTTAACCACTGAGAACTTCTCTACCGTTTCGTTGATGTTTTTACGACGACGAACACCCGCAGTATCGATTAGAACGTATTCACGCTCGTCACGCTGCATTGGGATGTAGATAGAGTCACGAGTCGTACCTGGCATATCGTAAACAACCACACGCTCTTCACCAAGAATACGGTTCGTTAGCGTTGATTTACCTACGTTAGGACGGCCAATGATCGCTAGTTTGATCGGTTGATCTTGAAGACGCTTGAATTCGGCTTCAGCTTCTTCTTCTGTAAATTCAACCTGCTCTTCTTCTTCGTCTTCAAACTCAGTTAAGTCGCTTACTTCGCCATTCTCAGCTTTTAGCGCTTCTGCGAATGGGTTAAGAGCAAGGTCAATAAGTGCAGTAACACCACGACCATGCGCCGCAGCGATTTGGTACATGTCTTCTACACCTAGTTGCCAGAAGTCAGCACTTGCAGCATCAGGGTCGATACCATCAACCTTGTTTACTACTAGCATTGAAGGCTTTTCTAGTTGACGTAGGTGCTTAGCAATCGCCACGTCTGAAGGTGTTAGACCCGCACGGCCATCTACCATAAATAGAACGACATCAGCTTCATCAATCGCCGCTAGCGACTGTTCAGCCATTTTAGTTTCAACACCTTCTTCAGTACCGTCGATACCGCCAGTGTCAATAACAATAAAGTCATGCTCGCTAAAATGAGCATGACCGTATTTACGGTCACGCGTTAAGCCAGGGAAATCCGCAACCAATGCATCACGAGTTCGAGTCAATCGGTTAAATAACGTAGATTTACCTACGTTCGGACGCCCTACTAGAGCAACAACAGGTACCATAACAACCTCTACAATTTCTTCTCTAAATGTAGTTATAGGTAAGCACTTGTTCGCAAGTTTAAACTCTTACCTATAACCACACGGTTTATTAATTTTTAACAACAAAACGGCTCCTGGCTGTTACCAACCAGGAGCCGACTGTGAATTATATCACGCTTTTATTGGCTAATCGTTAGTTTCTTTACATCGCCATTGCGAGTCGTCACTAAGTAGCCTTCAGGCAGTTCAATTGGTGCAACCGCAAAGCCGCTATCATCGACAAGCTGTTGAGCAACAAACTCACCCGATGAACGATCCAACCAGTGCAGATAACCTTCAGTATCACCCACGACTACATAACCATTAATAATAGCAGGTGCTGTCAGTAAGCGGTTTTCTAACAATGGAGTGCTCCACAGTTCAGTACCACTACGCGCATCAACCGCAACCACATGGTCTTTGTCGGTAACAACGAACAAACGGCTACCATCACTTGCTAAATCAATCGCTGATGAGTAGTTACGTTTCCAAATTGGCTTACCAGAACGAAGGTCGATAGCAATCAGCTGACCATTGATACCTACGGTATACAGGGTGCCACCAAGAACAATTGGAGATGCATCAACATCAACCAAACGATCAATTTCCGTTGCACCTTTTGGTGTGCCTACTGGCTGTTGCCAAATAAGCTGACCACGATCAACGATAGCCGCAGCTAGACGACCATTTGCTGTACCCCAGAATACACCACCAGAAACTGCAACAGGCGAGCTATCGCCACGCAGTGTTAGGCTTGGTACTTCCGTACTGATGGTCCATTTTTGTTCACCGCTTGCTTGATCTAACGCGATCAACATACCGCGACTGGTATGAACAATGACCATGTTGCTATCAGTTGCTGGGGATGCAAGCACCTCGCCATTGACTGATACACGCCACAGCTCTTCACCGGTCGATTCTTCCAGTGCGATCACTTCGCCATTTTCAGAACCAACAAAAACTTTACCGTAAGCCGCCGTTAAGCCACCCGATAAACGAGCCAATACGTCTTTCTCAAGATCGACTTTCCACAGCGCTTTACCTGTATCAGGATCAAGCGCTTTAACCATACCTTCACGGCTTGCAACAAACACTTTGTCGTAAGCCAATTCTGGCGTTAGTTTTGAAAAGTAGTGACCAACACCATCACCAACCGACGTAGACCATTCCTGACTAGGAGTGAACTCGCTGTTTACCGTTGGGACTGGAGCCATGATTACGGTGTCTTCTTCACCCGCACAGCCAGCTAGTAGGCCAAGAGCAATCGCACACAACGCCGCTTTTGGAAACATCTTCTTCATTCAAAGCGCCTTATTTAGCTAGGTCGTCAAGTTTGATTTGAAGCGTTTGGCTAGCGTCAACAGCTTGCTGTGCTTCTGTGTAAGCACTGTATGCTGCGTCAGTGTCGCCTTTACGAAGTGAGATATCACCACGCAGTTCAGCAACACGGCCTTTCCAAGATTCGTCTGTCATAGCAGCAAGATCAGTCAGTGCTGCGTCAAATTCACCTTGCTCAGCTTTAATACGTGCAACACGGTAAGTAAGTAGTGGCGCAAGTGCCGCGTCCTTAGTTGCCGATTTTGCCCACTCGAGCTGTTCAAGTGCCGCCGCTAGATCGCCTGCTTGTACTTGTACTTTTGCTAGTTGCATAGCAGCAAGTACTGAGTACTCAGCATCTTTGTTTGCGTCGATGAAAGCTTGAATATCAGATTGAGCATCAACACCCTTAACATCAAGAGCTGAAATTACAGAGGTGTAGCTTTCTGAAGCTGCTTCACGCGCTTCAACTACTGAATCTTGGTAATAGCGCCAGCCAAATAGACCACCTAAACCAATAACCGCACCAAAGATTACGGCTTTACCGTTCTCTTTCCACCAATCTTTAATGGCTTCAACTTGTTGCTCTTCGCTATCGTAAAGTTCCACTTCCTGTCCTCTTTAATTCTTTAAACGCCAGCATAGTGCTGACGTTAGTATTCATTATGAGCGTTTGCTCAATGGCTAATTAGATTAGCGCAGCAACTTTCTCTGCAACTTCCGTTTGAGACACGGTTTCTTGCTCGCCGCCAACCAGATCTTTTAACACAACTGTATTGTCAGCAACTTCGTTCTCACCAAGTACCAGCGCCACAACAGCACCTACTTTGTCAGCACGTTTGAATTGCTTCTTGAAGTTACCACCACCGAAGTGGTTCATTACACGCACGCCTTCAACGGTGTCGCGTAATTGATTCGCTAACTGCATGCCCGCGATCATAGTACCTTCGCCAGCAGCAACTACGTATACATCAACGCTACGACGAACTTCTGTTAGCTCTAGCGTTTCCATCATCAGAACCAGACGCTCTAGACCCATTGCGAAGCCAACTGCATTGGTTGCTTTCCCGCCTAGTTGCTCAACAAGACCATCGTAACGACCGCCGCCACATACTGTACCTTGAGCACCAAGGCTGTCTGTGATCCACTCAAATACAGTGCGGTTGTAGTAATCTAGGCCACGTACTAGACGCTCATTAACTTGGTATTCGATACCAACAGCGTCAAGAAGTTCACACAAACCAGCAAAATGTTGCTTCGATTCTTCACCTAGATATTCAGATAGTCGAGGTGCGTCACCTAAGATAGCTTGAACATCAGGGTTCTTAGTATCAAGTACACGTAGAGGGTTAGTGTGCATGCGACGTTTGCAGTCTTCGTCAAGCACATCAATGTGTTGCTCAAGGAAAGCCACTAACGCAGTGCGGTAGCTAACGCGATCTTCTTGAGAACCGATTGAGTTCAGCTCTAGGCGAACGTGCTTGTCGATGCCTAGCTCACGCCATAGACGTGCTGTCATCATGATAAGTTCTGCGTCAACGTCTGGACCGTCTAGGCCAAACACTTCAACACCACATTGGTGGAATTGACGGTAACGACCTTTTTGAGGACGCTCGTGACGGAACATCGGGCCCATGTACCATAGGCGCTGTTCATCACGGTTGATAAGGCTGTTTTGAATACATGAACGAACACAACCTGCTGTGCCTTCTGGACGCAGCGTTAGGCTATCGCCATTGCGGTCGTCAAAGGTGTACATCTCTTTAGAAACAACGTCTGTCTCTTCACCAACTGCACGGCTAAATAGGTTTGTTTCTTCAACGATAGGCATACGTACTTCGTTGTAACCGTATGCACTCACCACGTTTTTAACTGCGCTTTCTACTTTCTGCCACAGTGGTGATTGAGTTGGAAGGCAGTCGTTCATGCCTCGAATTGCTTGAATATTTTTAGCCACAGTATTTATTCCGTAATTTCTCACGACCAGGTGTTAGTGCGAATAGACAATCACACCCCATCGCGTTGTATTAATCTTCTAAGTTTTCTACATCAATGCGATTTGCTTTATCAAGCACTGACGCTTTTGCACGAATCTTAGCTTCAAGTTTGTCGACAAGGTCATCGTTGTCGAAGCGCTCTTTCTGACGCTTACCATCTTCGTAGAAGGCACTCTTACGTGCACTACCAGCTAAACCTAAGTGAGACACTTCAGCTTCACCAGGGCCGTTAACCACACAACCGATGATAGATACGTCCATTGGAGTGATCACGTCTTCTAAGCGTTCTTCAAGGGCATTAACGGTGTTAATAACATCGAACTCTTGACGAGAACAGCTCGGACACGCAATGAAGTTGATGCCACGCGAACGAATGCGCAAAGATTTAAGAATATCAAAGCCAACTTTGATCTCTTCAACCGGATCAGCCGCTAGCGATATACGCAGCGTATCGCCGATACCTTCAGAAAGAAGCATACCTAAACCTACCGCTGACTTCACAGAGCCTGCACGCGCACCACCCGCTTCGGTAATACCAAGGTGGAGAGGTTGATCAATCTGCTTAGCCAGCAAACGGTAAGAACCGACAGCAAGGAATACATCAGAAGCCTTCACGCTGACTTTGAATTGATCAAAGTTCAGACGGTCTAGGATATCTACATGACGCATTGCTGATTCAACAAGCGCTTCTGCTGTAGGTTCTGTGTATTTCTCTTGGATCTCTTTCTCAAGAGAACCGCCGTTAACACCAATACGAATCGGAATATTCATATCACGTGCACAATCAACAACTGAGCGGATACGGCTTTCGTTACCGATGTTACCTGGGTTGATACGCAGACAGTCAACGCCGTATTCCGCCACTTTAAGTGCGATACGGTAGTCGAAGTGAATATCAGCAACCAAAGGAACAGAGACCTGCTGCTTGATTAGCTTAAAGGCTTCAGCTGCATCCATAGTCGGTACAGATACGCGAACGATATCAGCGCCAACTTTTTCCAGAGCTCTAATTTGAGCAACGGTCGCGGCTACATCTGTTGTTCTTGTGTTGGTCATGGATTGCACAGCAATTGGTGCACCATCACCGATCGGCACATCACCCACATAAATACGGGTTGATTTGCGACGAATAATAGGAGATTCGTGTTGCATATTAACTCTAAGGTAAGGTTATTCTAGCTACTTTGCCTGAAGTATACCCAGAAAGGTCGACAGGTTCACTTGCAAATGTCATTGATACGCCTTCTGGCGCACCTAGAATCACTTTATATGGCGCAGTTCCTGAAAGATTTAACGACTGACCTGCTTTTTTGATGCCAGTCGACAAGGTTTTACCCGTTGCATCTTTTACTTGGATCCAGCAATCAGCAGAGAACTGCATGACTAGCTCGTTAGCCACAGCTTCAGGAGCAGTGCTTGCTTCAACCGCTTCTGCATTCGCAGCAACTTCAGCAGTTGGCTCTGTCTCTGTTGCTTGTTGTGCAGGAGTTTCGTCAGCTGGAGTAACAGCATCTGAAGTATCTTCCGCATCGCTTATCGCAGCAAGGCCTTCAGTATCTTCAACAACAGAAGCACCCGCTTCGTTTTGTTCAGCTTCAATCACTTCCAAAGAGGTGAATTCAGGGGCAAGTGATTCTTCTACCGCTAGCTCTTCTGAGCTTTCAGTATTCGCTAAAGATTGAGATAGGGTGTCTTGCTGTTGGTTCTGCCACCACCAAAGTGAGGAGATACCCGCAATGACCGCAAAAATGCTCCAAGTCAGGATCATAATACGGCTGTTGTGCTTCTCGGTTTTGGTCTTACGAGAAAAACTCAGCATTTCTTGCTCTTGATGCTGAGCATCACCGGCATGATGCAGCGCACTCAATACGACTTTTTCGTCAAGATTGACGTATTTCGCGTATGAACGAATATAGCCACGCATAAACGTCGCCACTTGATCTGACTCGAATTGGTTTTCTTCAATTTGTTGGATCAGAGTAACGCGAAGTTTCAAGCGATCAGAAATCTGCTTTTGCGTTAAACCAAGAGATTCTCGTTTGTTCTTAAGCAGCGTTCCCGCTTCCAAAGCTGGAGCTACGTTTTCTTGCGCTTGTGTATCTTGTTCTGTGTTCATAGAGAGTGAACTTCTAAAGTATTATCGCAGGTTGAGGAGAGCGTTTTCTTATTGTCGTTTAAGCTCAATCTAACAACCCACGTTATGTGGAATTTTTCCTGCTATCTAAATCATCAACCCTTAAAGGCGAACATCATTCATTTGTTATGGATGACCTCCTCAGGAAGCTAGTTTATCAAGTAGCCAACCTAAATAGACATATTGATGATCAGTAGCAAGCGAGCACTTAAATTAATTTAAGATTAGTTAATCATAAGCTAATGCCATTACAAGGCAAAAACACTTTAAACAAAATTTACCGTCAGCTCATGGTTTTGTCCAAAATTTGACGAAAAATGTAAGAAAGCGTGGGCAAGAAGTCCAAAAAATCAAAAACTGTACCCCAGAAAAGCAACAAGCCAGAAGTAGGACTTCTGGCTTGTTTAGGTTCTAATCGCGTTTTATACCGCTTTTACTTCAATCACACCACCGGCAATCAAGTTCGCTTCAGAGGCTGCTTTGATCATTTTGGTACGTTTGGTTCTATCAATCACATCACCGACTAACTGACCACACGCGGCATCAATATCATCACCACGAGTCTTACGAACGGTTACTGTGTAGTTGTATTCCATCAGCGTTTTTTGGAAGCGATCAATACGAGAGTTGCTTGGCTTCTTATAAGGCGACCCCGGGTAAGGGTTGAATGGAATCAAGTTGATCTTACAAGGCGTCTCTTTCATTAGCTCAGCAAGTTCACGTGCGTGGTCCATATCATCATTCACATGATCCAATAACACGTACTCAACCGTTACTTTACCGCGGTTAGCATTTGAAGATGCAATGTAACGACGAACAGATGCTAGGAAGTCTTGGATATCCCAACGGTCGTTGATCGGCATGATTTGGCTACGTAGTGCATCGTTTGGCGCATGTAGAGAAATAGCCAATGCGACATCGATGTTGTCTGTCATTTGGTCAAGGCCAGAAACAACACCAGAAGTTGATACGGTTACACGACGCTTAGACAGTGCGAAACCTAGATCATCAAGCATGATTTCTAATGATGGCATTAGGTTCTTCATGTTCAATAGAGGCTCGCCCATACCCATCATTACAACGTTAGTAATTGGACGACGACCGGTTTCTTTTTCTAGGCCGATTTCGCGAGATGCACGCCAGATTTGGCCAACAATCTCTGAAACTTTTAGGTTACGGTTGAAGCCTTGTTGAGCTGTAGAACAGAACTTACATTCAAGTGCACAACCAACCTGTGAAGATACACATAGCGTCGCACGGTCACCATCTGGGATGTATACCGTTTCAACGTCTTGGTCGCCAACGCTCATCGCCCATTTAATTGTGCCATCTGAAGAGTGTTGAGCTTCAGAAACAACAGGTGCAACAATCTCACAGCGACGTTGAAGTTTCTCACGTAACTTTTTGTTGATGTTATTCATTTGTTCGAAGTCATCGACACCGAAATGATAAATCCACTTCATCACTTGCTCTGCTCGAAACGCTTTCTCATTCAGTTCTTCTGTGAAAAATTTACGAAGACCTTTACGATCAAAATCGAGTAGATTGACTTTAGCTGTGGTCATGATGCCTCTCAATGACGGAACAATAATTAAGGGCGCGAATTGTACAGGCTTTACGCAACTTCAACAAGCATTGTAAAACCCTGTGTTTATTAAGACATTCAAACTTAAGCGATTAAAATTTGAACAATTGTATTTATCGGCCTGATATTAGCCAATTTAAACAAAGATTCCCGATTACACCCCTTCGTCGCTTTCGGGAATGACGTAAATAATCACCAATTGCTCGATAATATTTACCACGAGATGGTTGCTCCAAAGTTCCCCGTCATTCCAGAACTGAGGAACGAAGTATCTGGAATCTCCAATAACAAAAACAGATTCCCGATTACGCTCCTTCGTCGCTTTCGAGAATGACGACTAAATTGATTATCGAGAGCGTAAAATCCACTTACAAAAAAGGCCTCACCGAAGTGAAGCCTTTAGAATAATTTGCAGTGCCGATTATTGAGCTGGGCGTGGGCAAATTTCAGATTCTGGGAAGAAGAATTCGATTTCGCGAGCTGCAGACTCAGGGCTGTCGCTGCCGTGAACTGAGTTGTAACGCATGCTGATTGCGTAGTCAGCACGGATAGTACCGCATGCCGCTTCTTCTGGGTTTGTTTTACCCATAAGTTCACGGTAACGAGCGATAGCGTTTTCGCCTTCAAGCACTTGAACCATGATAGGACCAGAAGTCATAAACTCTTTAAGAGCAGGGAAGAACTCTTTGCCTTCATGTTCAGCGTAGAAGCCACTCGCTTGCTCTTCAGTAAGACGAACCATTTTAGCAGCAATAATTTCTAGGCCTGCTTTTTCGATACGGTGGTAGATTTCACCAACAAGGTTACGCTTAACTGCATCCGGCTTAACAATTGAGAACGTTCTTTCTAGAGCCATAGGGATTCCTTCACTTCATTTTTTTGTTATTAAATACTGAAATTACAGAGATCTTTCGATCTGAGCTTTATGAATGAGCGGCACAAAATACCGCTCACCCTTATTATTATTTTGCTTGGTCGATAAGAAGACGAGCCAGTGTGCGAACGCCCATACCCGTTGCGCCTGCCGCCCACTTGTCACTTGCTGACTTACGGTAAGTACCCGCGCAATCCATATGAATCCAACCTTTTTTGTAATCATCTACAAAGTAAGAAAGGAATGCAGCTGCTGTACTTGCACCCGGTGTGTAATCGCCTGTGCTGATGTTTGAAAGATCAGCAAAGTTTGAAGGCAACATACCACGGTGGAAATCAGCAAGAGGCAGTGGCCATAAGCCTTCTTTCTCTTGGTTTGCCGCTGTTAGCGCTTGGTGAGACAACTCATCATCGAAGCTTAATAGTGCGTGGTAGTCGTTACCTAATGCGTTTTTAGCCGCGCCTGTTAGCGTTGCACAGTCGATGATCAGCTCAGGGCTTTGTGCACTTGCGTACATCAGGCCATCAGCTAGCACTAAGCGACCTTCCGCATCAGTGTTCATGATCTCAACTGTTTTACCGTTTTTGTAGGTAATGATATCGCCAAGCTTCAATGCGCGACCAGAGATCATGTTCTCTGCGCAACATAGAATAAGCTTGATGCGCTTGTTAAGACCGCGTTCAATCGCAAGACCTAAACCACCAGTAATCGTTGCTGCGCCACCCATGTCAGCTTTCATCGCTGTCATGAATTGGCCTGGCTTGATACTGTAACCGCCCGAATCGAACGTAATACCTTTACCGACTAAACAGGCAAATACAGGTGCGTTTTCATCGCCTGTTGGGTTGAAGTCCAGTTGCAGCATTGCTGATGTACGCTCAGAGCCACGGCCGACCGCGTAGATGCCTTCCCAACCTTCGGTTAGTAGATCCTTGTCTTTAACAATCTTCGCTTTAACAGTGCCCGCTGGTGCCACTGACTTGATGTATTCTGCAGCCATTGTCGCAAGTTGACGAGGTGCCACTTCTTCAGCGGTTTTATTGATAATGTCACGCGTCCAGTCAGTTGCGCGAATACGAGCTTCAAGCTCAGTTTGATCGGCTTCTGAAAGTGCATCCCATTCCAATGCATTCTTTTTCTTTGGTCCACGGTAGCCTTGGTAGAAAGCCCAAACGCTTTCTAGATCCCAACCTTCACCACGAAGTGAAACGAATGCGATACCTTGTCCGTCAAGCGTACGACCCGCACGTTGAACTGCGCCTAGATCGTGGCCTTCACCAATGTGAATTGTCGCTCCCGCTTCTGAGAACGATAAAATAGCTCTTGCTCCCCACTGAGGCTGGGCAGCTTCTTGACTTAAAAATACTGACATCTGTGTAGACATGATTTCTCCTTGTCATGAACCACTTCGAGAGTGTGATTCTGATTATTTTTTATTAGCTCACTGATGTTAGCATTATGTAGGAGGAAAATGTCATTTTGATAAAAAAACGGACCATAAGGTCCGCTTTTTTTAGTAAGAATTGTTAACTTGGCTGCGTTTTATATTGGACTGATGCCAACCCGCGACCAAATCATCAGATAAGAGGATTAATCCATCTCATCCATCCAGCACAAAATAATAGCCTCTAAGATTTTTTCATTCGAGTGGTTAGGCTCGTCATCAAACTCTTCAAGGTCTAGCACCCATTGATGCAGATCGGTAAAACGTACCGTTTTAGGATCAGTATCAGGGTACAAATCACATAGCTCAATTGCGATGTCTCGCGAATCAATCCACTTCAAGCTCATAACACTTCCTTATATTTATTAGCGACGCTCTGTCACCTTTATGATCTATATTCTAGGCCAGTTTTTTTAAACCGTTATCTCAGTCATGGCGAAACCACCATGACTGTAGAGAAGTTCTTAGTGATCTTCAGACGCTAGGTTCAATGTGTACTTTGGAATCTCTACAACAAGATCCGTATCAGCCACTTTTGCTTGGCAGCCAAGGCGAGATTCCATCTCTAAGCCCCATGCCTTATCTAGCATGTCGTCTTCTAGGTCATCACTCTCTTCTAAAGAATCGAAGCCTTCACGAATCACGACGTGACATGTTGTACATGCACACGATTTTTCACATGCGTGTTCAATACCAATA
The DNA here is from genome assembly GCF_041469805.1 of Vibrio sp. 10N.286.48.C11. NCBI lineage: Bacteria > Pseudomonadati > Pseudomonadota > Gammaproteobacteria > Vibrionales > Vibrionaceae > Vibrio > Vibrio sp. 10N.286.48.C11. The sequence continues at coordinate 61,672 of NZ_JBFRLK010000038.1, forward strand.
CCGGCCTTCAATGCAACATCAAGAACCGTCTCACCAGTTTTTGCTTCTAAAACAGCGCCTTCTGGACATAGATCTTCGTGAGGTAAAACAATAATCTTTGGCATGTTTATCTATTCTCTAACTATTAAATATTATCGACTGACTGACCTGACAGTGCAGCACGAATTGATTTATCCATACGACGAGAAGCAAAGTCTTGGCTCGCTTTGTCGGTATTCTTAATTTCTAGTTCAATAGCATCAGCGTTGTCGCCATTACGCACTTCAATCAGTGCTTCAATCGCTTGAACAAGTTGTTGTTTGCCTTGCTCATCAAGTAGCTCGTCACCGTCGGCTTGCATTGCAGCGATAAGGCCTTCGATAACGCGATCCGCTTCTACGCGTTGCTCAGCAAGAGCACGCGCTTGCATGTCTTCTTTTGCAAACGTCATCGAATCTTTCAGCATGCTAGCCACTTCGTTGTCGCTTAGACCGTAAGAAGGCTTAACTTGGATTTCAGCTTGAACGCCAGTGCTCTTCTCCATTGCGGTAACCGATAGCAGGCCATCAGCATCCACTTGGTAAGTAACACGAATATGAGCAGCACCTGCAGTCATCGGCGGGATGCCTTTCAGAGCAAATCGAGCCAGTGAACGACAGTCATCAACCATCTCACGCTCGCCTTGCACGGTGTGTACTGTCATTGCAGTTTGACCGTCTTTGAACGTGGTAAACTCTTGTGCACGAGCAACTGGGATCGTGGTATTACGAGGGATGATCTTTTCGACTAAGCCACCCATGGTTTCGATACCCAGTGACAGAGGGATAACATCCAATAGCAGCATCTCAGAGTCAGGCTTGTTGCCAACTAAGATATCCGCTTGAATCGATGCGCCAATCGCAACCACTTCATCAGGGTTAATACTGGTTAATGGAGTACGACCAAAGAAGCCACCGACCATTTCACGAACAAGTAAGGTACGAGTTGAACCACCTACCATCACGACTTCTAGTACTTCATCCGCGTCAACTTCCGCATCTTTCAGTGCTCGGCGGCACGAAAGCAGCGTTTTCTTAACTAGTGGCTTGATGATCTCTTCGAACTCTTCACGAGTTAAAGAGCCAGACCAACCTAGTGCTTCAACATTAACGCTTTCAGCTTCAGATAAGCCAATCTTCGCTTCTGTTGCTGCGTCTAGAAGAATACGGTTCTGTTCTGCTGTCAGCTCTAACAAGCCCATTTGCTCTTGGAAATGATCCGCAATTAAATGGTCAAAGTCATCGCCGCCTAATGCAGAGTCACCACCGGTTGCTAAAACTTCGAAGACACCTTTAGACAGGCGTAGGATAGAGATATCAAACGTACCACCGCCTAAGTCATAAACAGCGATTCCCCCTTCTTTACCTGAATCCAAGCCATAAGCAATCGCAGCTGCAGTGGGTTCATTAAGAAGACGTAACACATGAAGACCAGCAAGTTGCGCTGCGTCTTTGGTACCTGCACGTTGTGCATCATCAAAGTACGCAGGGACGGTAATCACGGCACCAGCCAATTCACCACCTAACGTCGACTCAGCACGTTGACCGAGTGCACGAAGAATATCTGCAGATACTTGAATTGGGTTCTTATTTCCTTGCGCTGTGTTAATCACAGGCAGGCCATTATCACTTTCTTCAAACTGATATGGCAGAGATGGGTATCGCTGTTGAATATCTGACAGTGAACGACCGATTAATCGCTTAACTGAGATAATGGTATTTTTAGGATCAGTTTGTGCATTTACACGCGCTTCATCACCAGTGGTGTACGACTCTGACTGATAGTGAACAACGGAAGGGAGAATACTGCGACCTTGTTGATCAACAAGCGTGCTTGCCTCACCACTGCGCACTGACGCAACCAATGAGTTTGTTGTACCTAAATCAATACCCACTGCAAGCTTGTGCTGGTGAGGAGCGGCGCTTTGCCCTGGTTCTGCAATCTGAAGTAGTGCCATGGATGTGTCCTTGTTATACGAACTAGCCGATCAAACGATCTTCAACTAACTCGATTTCATTCTTTAATTTTGCAATAAACTTAAGCTTTCTTACTCGGTCTGCAGCTTCTAACCAAGCTTCGCTGTCGAGTTCTTGTTGGATAGCGCTTAATTGTTGTTTATACATTTTGCTAACCTTTCCTTCAAATGCAAACAAAGCATCTTCAGGATCAGAACTGTCGGCGATATCTTCCAGCTCTTCACGCAATTCCATTTGCTCCATCAGGAACATAGGATCTTGCATAGTCTGCTGCTCACCACGAATATCCTCACCATGTTGAACTAACAGGTATTCAGCGCGGCTGACTGGATTTTTCAACACCTGGTACGCATCATTGATTTGCGCAGCTTTTTGCACAGCCAGCAAGCGATCTCGCTCAGAAGCCGTGGCAAATTTATCAGGGTGGAATTGGCGTTGCAGATCTCTAAACTGAGAAGAAAGAAGGCTACCATCCAGTTGAAACTGAAGTGGTAGCCCAAATAATTCGAAATGATTCATGTAACGGTGGTCCTAAGTTTAGGCTCTTTACTTAGAGCCTAATTTTATTCTTCGCTCATTATAAACGCTCAACGATTGAGGCGTTTATACATTGAAGCTCTCACCACAACCACATTCGCCTTTCGCGTTAGGGTTGTTGAATTCAAAACCTTCGTTTAGGCCTTCTTTTACGTAATCAAGCTCAGTACCGTCTAGGTAAACTAGGCTCTTTGGATCAATGATGACCTTAACACCTGAATGCTCGAACACTTCGTCTTCTTCGTTGAGCTCGTCAACGAATTCCAGTACATACGCCATACCCGAACAGCCAGTAGTTTTTACCGCTAAGCGCAACCCGATACCTTTACCTCGGTTATCTAGGAAAGCTTGAACTCGGCTTGCTGCCGTATCTGTCATGGTGATGGCCATACTACAACCTTGTGTTTTATATAAATTGAGAACTCAGGGGGAGCACAAAGGGTGCTCCCAAATATTACTTTTTTGAAGTGATTACGTTGTAGAAACGATTAGTGCTTCTTTTTGTAATCCGCAACCGCTGCTTTGATTGCATCTTCAGCAAGAATTGAACAGTGAACTTTCACTGGTGGCAACTCTAGCTCTTCTGCGATTTCAGAGTTTTTAATAGCAGCTGCTTCATCAATACTTTTACCTTTAACCCACTCAGTGACTAGTGAGCTAGAAGCGATTGCGCTACCGCAACCGTAAGTCTTGAATTTTGCGTCTTCAATAATACCTTCTGCAGATACTTTGATTTGCAGTTTCATTACGTCACCACAAGCTGGTGCGCCAACCATGCCGCTACCTACACTTGGATCTTCTTTATCAAACGAACCTACGTTACGTGGGTTTTCGTAGTGATCAATTACTTTTTCGCTATATGCCATGATAGTTACCTCGAATCCTCTATTTCCGTGAGATTAGTGATGAGCCCACTCAACAGTGTTCAAATCAATCCCTTCTTTATACATATCCCATAGAGGAGACATGTCGCGTAATTTATTTACTGCTACACGGATTTGTGCAATCGCGTAGTCGATTTCTTCTTCCGTAGTGAAACGGCCGAATGAAAAACGTACTGAGCTGTGTGCCAGTTCATCGTTTAAGCCAAGAGCGCGTAAAACGTATGAAGGCTCAAGACTCGCTGATGTACATGCAGAACCTGATGATACCGCTAAGTCTTTTAAAGACATAAGCAGAGATTCACCTTCAACGAAAGCAAAGCTCACGTTTAGGTTATGTGGTACACGTTGATCTAAGTCGCCATTTACCGTTACTGCTTCTAGATCTTGAACCCCTTTCAATAGACGCTCGCGAAGTGCTAGTGCGTGGTCATAATCTTTCTGCATGTCTTGTTTAGCGACAGCAAAAGCTTCACCCATACCCACGATTTGGTGAGTAGCAAGCGTACCAGAACGGAAACCACGTTCGTGACCTCCACCGTGCATCTGTGCTTCAAGACGAATACGTGGCTTACGACGAACGTACAAAGCACCAATGCCTTTAGGGCCGTATGCTTTGTGTGCAGAAAGAGAGATAAGGTCAACTTTCATCTCTTTTACATCTAGTGGGATTTTACCCGCAGACTGAGCCGCATCAACGTGGAAGATGATCTTGCGTGAACGACATAATTCGCCGATTGCAGAGATATCTTGGATTACACCAATCTCGTTGTTTACGTGCATGATAGAAACAAGAACCGTATCTTCACGCATTGCTGCTTGTAGCTTGTCTAAATCAATGATGCCGTTTGCTTCAGGCTCAAGGTAAGTCACCTCAAAACCTTCACGCTCTAGTTGGCGACATGGATCAAGAACCGCTTTATGTTCTGTTTTACACGTGATTACGTGCTTACCTTTCTTCTCGTAAAAGTGCGCTGCACCTTTGATAGCAAGGTTGTCTGACTCTGTAGCACCTGACGTGAAAACAATCTCACGTGGGTCTGCATTTAGTAGATCGGCAATTTGCTCACGAGCATTATCTACTGATTCTTCTGCCTGCCAGCCGTAACGGTGTGAACGAGATGCAGGGTTACCGAAGTTACCGTCCATCGTCATGCACTGAACCATTTTTTCAGCAACACGTGGATCGACTGGGCATGTAGCTGAATAGTCAAAGTAAATAGGCAGTTTCATTTTCTACTCCAATGTAAAAACTGACCGCTAAGAGCGGGCATTAACACCGTGAGGTGCTGCACTAATCGTTGTAGTGCTCGTATTTTTATGTGCAAAACCATTATTAACCGCAAGATCGATATCTTGACGATCAGAAATCTCTAAAACTTCGTTATCTTTCATTAGCTCACCGAGCGTAATGTCATTTAAGAAGCTGCTGATTCGGGAGCTTAAATCACGCCAAAGAGTGTGAGTTAAACAACGACTACCACCTTGGCAATCTGCTCGACCGTGACACTTAGTTGCATCAACTGATTCGTCTACTGCAGCAATTACAGTTCCGACAGCGATGTCGCTCGCTTCAGCACCTAAACGGTAACCACCGCCAGGACCACGAACACTAGCAACTAAGCCAGCTTTACGTAACTTAGAAAATAGCTGTTCTAAGTAAGATAATGAGATGCCCTGTCGCTCTGAAATATCAGCCAGAGGAACTGGGCTTTTTTGCGAATGCAGTGCTACATCTAGCATAGCTGTTACCGCATATCTTCCTTTAGATGTAAGTTTCATATCACACCGAATCCACATTGTTTATGTGGTTGGAATCTTCCCATACCTGACTAAATTGGTCAAGTATTTAGTTGACTATTTTAGTCAAGTATTCACCCTTAGGGTTTGTGTGGTTTTTATTTGTCGTTTTTGCTCTTCTCAATTGAAGTCAAAATGCCGCGTAGAGTGTTGATCTCTTGCAACTCTGGACGAGCTCGACTGAACAGACGACGTAGTTTATTCATCACCTGACCTGGCTTATCCTTAGAGATAAATTGGGTATCAATGATCACTTTTTCAAGGTGCTCATAGAACATTTCTAGTTCTTCGTGACGAGGGTACTCATCTTGTTGCTGTGGCTGATATTGGCTAGCGACCATATCAAGGTGAGCTACACGCACTTCGTAGCTCAGAGTCTGCACTGCCATTGCTAGGTTTAGCGAGCTGTATTCAGGGTTAGCTGGGATACATACATGGAAGTGGCACTTCTGAAGCTCATCGTTAGTCAAGCCAGTACGTTCACGGCCGAACACTAATGCGACTGGGTGCTTTTGACCTTCAATCGCAAACTTTTGTCCACACTCACGAGGCTCAAGCATTGGCCATTCAAGCGTACGTGAACGTGCACTCGAACCAACCACCAAACCACAGTCTTTTACGGCTTCGTCTAATGTAGAAACGATGGTCGCGTTTTCTGCGATGTCACCTGCACCCGCAGCCAGTGCTAAGGTCTGCTCGTCAACTTCACATTGAGGGTCTACAAGAACTAATTGACTCAAACCCATCACTTTCATTGCGCGAGCTGCTGATCCGATATTTCCCGAATGAGACGTACCAACCAGAACGACTTTTACATTGTCTAACATGCTATATGACACCACTTTAAAAATAATCGCGAGATATTAACACATAGCAAAGTAAAATGGTCAGACCCTTCGCGTAATGTGAAACCAAGAGTTCAAAAAATAACCACTTCCCTTTTGGTAAAACTTTGGTATACTCGCCGCCGCTTTAAATTGTTCTTTAACATCTTGTGGGAAAAACCATATGCATCCAATGCTAAACATTGCGATACGCGCTGCGCGTAAAGCTGGCAACCATATTGCTAAATCTCTAGAAACAACTGATAAGATCGAATCGTCTCTAAAAGGTAACAACGATTACGTTACTAACATTGCTCAAGAAGCTGAGTACATGATCATTGAGACAATCAAAGCATCTTACCCAGAGCACAGCATTATTTCTGAAGAGAAAGGCCTGACTGAAGGTAAAGACTCTGATGTACAATGGATCGTTGACCCACTGGATGGCACCAACAACTTTGTAAAAGGTTTCCCTCACTTCTCTGTATCTATCGCTGTTCGCATGAACGGTCGTACAGAAGTTGCTTGTGTTTATGACCCAATGCTAAACGAGCTATTCACAGCTCAACGTGGCGCTGGCGCTCAACTTAACAACGCTCGTATGCGTGTTACTCAACTAAAAGACCTTCAAGGTACTGTTCTAGCGACTGGTTTCCCATTCAAGCAAAAACAACACTCTGAATCTTTCATGAAGATCATCTCTGGTCTATTCATCGACTGTGCTGATTTCCGTCGTACAGGTTCTCCTGCTCTTGACCTATGTTACCTAGCAGCTGGCCGTGTTGATGGTTACCTAGAACTTGGCCTTAAGCCATGGGATCTAGCAGCTGGCGATCTAATCGCTCGTGAAGCTGGTGCTATCATGACTGACTTTGCTGGCGGTACTGATTACATGACTTCTGGTAATGTTGTTGCTTCAAGCGCACGTGGTGTTAAGTCTATTCTTAAGCACGTTCGTGAGAACGCTAACGAAGGTATGCTGAAGTAATTCAGACCTTACGTTAACGCTCCCTGTTACAAGGGCGCATAGAAATTCCAAAGCCTCGCTATATAGCGAGGCTTTTTTGTATCTGCGATTTGAGCTCAGAGATACGAGATACGAGATACGA
>NZ_JBFRLK010000038.1:69572-98461 GCF_041469805.1 Vibrio sp. 10N.286.48.C11
AGATACGAGATACGAGATACGATCAGGATGTCTCTTAGTGAAATGAAGTTCAACATACTTCAACGCTAAATTGTATTGAGCTTCCCTAGAATACAGACGTAAAAAAACCGCTAGTTGCCTAGCGGTTTTTTTTGGTTTAGCGAAACGTATTAAGCCTAAGGCATCTCGTCAAACTCTTCACCTTCTTTGTCCACTTGTGGTGGCATTAGGTGTTCACGCGTAATACCCAACTTCATAGCTAGTGCTGATGCAACGTAGATAGAAGAGTAAGTACCAACCGTAATACCCAGTAGAAGTGCAGTCGCGAAGCCGTGAATCATAGCGCCGCCCTGAACGAACAGTGCGATAACTACGAATAACGTGGTACCAGAAGTGATCAATGTACGGCTCAATGTTTGTGTGATTGAGCTGTTCAGTACTTCAGGTGCTTCACCCTTACGCATCTTACGGAAGTTCTCACGAATACGGTCGAATACAACGATGGTATCGTTGAGGGAGTAACCGACTACTGTTAGCAAGGCTGCTACGATGGTAAGGTCTACCTCAATTTGCATTAGAGAGAACACACCCAGAGTGATGATAACATCGTGCGCAAGTGCTAATACCGCACCCGCCGCCAAACGCCATTCGAATCGCACTGATACGTAGATCAAGATACAGATAAGAGAAACAAGGATAGCAAGGCCACCCGCTTCTGTTAATTCGTCACCCACGTTAGGACCAACGAACTCGATACGACGCATTTCAACTTGCTCACCAGTACCATTCTCAATAGCAGAAAGGATTTGGTTACCAAGCGTTTCGCCCGCTACGCCATCACGTGGACGTAAACGAACCATCACATCACGAGCTGAACCGAAGTTCTGTACCGTTGCATCACCAAAGCCTTCGGCTTCTAGTGCACTACGAATATCAGGAAGGTGTGCCGGTTGTTCAAAACCAACTTCAATCAGAGTACCGCCTGTAAAATCTAGACCCCAGTTCAACGATTTCGTTGTTAGGGTGAAGATAGCAGTACCAATCATCAAGATAGAAAAAACAAAGGCAACCTTTGACCAACGCATAAAGTCGATCATTTTGTCTGCTTTTAGAATCTGAAACATATTAATTCCTAGCCTTAGATCGACAGTTTTTTAACGCGTTTGCCGCCATACATCAGGTTCACGATACAACGTGTTCCCACAATAGCTGTAAACATTGAAGTCAAGATACCGATAGACAGCGTTACCGCGAAGCCTTTGATAGCACCCGTACCCACAGCAAATAGAATAATTGCTGTTAGTAGCGTGGTGATGTTGGCATCGGCGATTGTGCTGAATGCGTTCGCGTAACCTTGGTGAATCGCTTGTTGTGGACTACGTCCATCTCGAAGCTCTTCACGTATACGCTCAAAGATCAGAACGTTCGCATCAACCGCCATACCGACCGTTAATACGATACCGGCAATACCTGGCAGGGTCATGGTAGCCCCCGGGATCATCGACATCACACCGATAATCAACACCAAGTTAGCCATTAGCGCAACGTTCGCAATCAGACCAAAGCTACGGTAGTAAAGCAGCGTAAACAGCATTACAGCAGCCATACCCCAAACCATCGCCATGATACCCATATCGATGTTTTGCTGCCCCATAGATGGACCAATGGTACGTTCTTCTACAATCGAGATAGGCGCAATCAATGCACCAGCACGCAGTAGAAGTGCCAAGTTATGAGCTTCAGCCGTTGAATCGATACCAGTAATACGGAAGTTACGGCCTAGCGCAGATTGAATCGTCGCTTGGTTAATCACTTCTTCGTGCTTACTCAAGATAACTCGACCTTCCGGTGTTTTACGACCGCTGTCTTTGTACTCTGCAAATACCGTTGCCATTAGCTTACCGATATTCTGACGAGAGAATGCAGACATCTTGCTACCACCTTCGCTGTCTAGCGAGATGTTAACTTGAGGACGACCATATTCATCAACACTTGAGCTTGCATCAGTAATACTTGAGCCGCCTAGAATAACGCGCTTCTTAAGTACCACAGGACGACCATCACGATCTTGCTTGATTTCGCTACCCGCAGGGGCACGACCAGAAGCGGCAGCGGCTAAGTCAGCACTGCTATCCACTTCACGGAACTCAAGCGTCGCGGTAGCACCAAGAATTTCTTTAGCGCGAGCCGTGTCTTGAACACCAGGCAATTCCACTACGATACGGCTAGAGCCTTGACGTTGAACCAAAGGTTCAGCAACACCAAGTTCGTTAACACGGTTACGTAGAATGGTAATGTTTTGCTCTACCGCATAGTTGCGGATTTCTTGAAGACGAGCCTCTGTGAAGCTAGCAACCAAAGAAAAACGACCATTAGATTCAGAATCTACAAACGTCATGTCTTGGTGCTTAGATTGCAGTAGCGATTTCGCTTCAGCAAGCTGCTCGGCGTTACGTAGAATCACTTCAACCGCATCTTTACCAGATGGGCGAATTGCACGGTAACGGATTTTTTCTTCACGAAGTTCGCTACGGAACGCTTCTTCTTGTTGGCCAACCAGCTTTTGCATCGCAGCGTCCATATCCACTTCCATCAAGAAGTGAACACCACCACGTAGGTCAAGACCAAGCTTCATTGGTGCAGCACCAATAGATTCAAGCCAATCAGGAGTTGAAGCAGCTAAGTTTAAAGCAACGATTACGTCTTCATCTAATGCTTCAGTGATGACATCACGAGCACTAATTTGAGAGTCTGTATCGTTAAAGCGAACAAGAATGGAACCGTTTTCTAGAGCAACGGATTTAGTAGAAAGGTTTTCAGCTTCAAGAGCATTGGTGACAGCATCCAGCGTAGACATATCTACAGAGGCGCCGCGCGCCCCTGTAACTTGAACTGCCGGATCTTCACCGTATATATTCGGAAGTGCGTACAACGCAGCGATGGCGATAGTAAACACCACCATCAGGTACTTCCATAACGGGTAACGGTTTAGCACAGCGAGGATCCTCTAGCTGTTTATAGAGATTTCAGAGTACCTTTTGGTAGCACTGCTGTAACGAAGTCTTTCTTGATAACTACTTCGTTGTTTGCATTCAGTTCGATAGCAACGTAGTCGCTGTCTTCTGCAATCTTAGTGATCTTGCCAATTAGGCCGCCGCTTGTAAGAACTTCATCACCTTTGCCCATAGAAGACATAAGGTTCTTGTGCTCTTTAACACGCTTAGCTTGTGGACGGTAGATCATGAAGTAGAAGATCACAGCGAACATACCTAGCATGATAAGCATTTCGAAACCGCCGCCTGCTGGTGCACCTTCTGCTGCTGCGTGAGCTTGAGAAATAAACATTTAAAACATCCTCTATTTATATTTTCGTAATTGTTTGTCTAATTGGGTCGCATCCCTTTATTTTCAAGCCCCATCACTCGGAAGAGAGATAGGGCTCGCAAAAAAGAAATACTAAGATTCTTTACCTAGTGGTGGCACTTCACGCCCCATTCTTGCGTAGAACTCTGCAACGAACTCTTCAAAGCGGTCTTCATCGATAGACTGACGAATGTCTGACATTACTCGTTGGTAGAAACGCAGGTTATGAATCGTGTTCAGTCGAGCACCTAGGATCTCGTTACAACGATCCAAATGGTGTAAGTACGACTTGCTGTAGTTCTTACAAGTGTAACAGTCACACTCTGAATCTAGTGGTGTTGTATCGGTTTTATGCTTCGCATTACGGATCTTGATCACACCTTCAGTCACAAACAGGTGGCCGTTACGTGCATTTCGCGTTGGCATTACACAGTCAAACATGTCGATACCACGGCGAACACCTTCAACCAAGTCTTCCGGTTTGCCTACGCCCATTAGGTAACGTGGCTTATCTTCTGGCAGTTGAGGACATGTGTGCTCAAGAATGCGGTGCATATCTTCTTTTGGTTCGCCTACTGCTAGGCCACCTACTGCGTAACCGTCAAAACCAATTTCTGTTAGGCCTTTAACGGATACATCACGAAGGTCTTCGTACACGCCACCTTGAACGATACCGAACAGTGAGTTCGGGTTTTCAAGTTTGTCGAAGTGGTTACGTGAACGCTCAGCCCAACGAAGAGACATCTCCATTGAGTCTTTTGCTTCTTTGTGTGTCGCAGGGTAAGGCGTACACTCATCGAAGATCATTACGATGTCTGAACCTAAATCTTTTTGGATTTCCATAGACTTCTCAGCGTCCATGAAGATCTTGTCACCGTTTACAGGGTTACGGAAATGAACACCCTCTTCAGTGATTTTACGCATTGCACCTAGGCTGAATACTTGAAAGCCGCCTGAATCAGTCAGGATAGGACCGTGCCAGTTCATGAAATCGTGCAGGTCACCGTGCATTTTCATGATTTCTTGACCAGGACGTAGCCATAGGTGGAATGTGTTACCTAATAGGATTTCAGCACCTGTGTCTTTTACTTCTTCAGGTGTCATACCTTTAACAGTACCGTAAGTACCTACAGGCATGAATGCTGGGGTTTCAACGGTACCGCGTTCAAACTGAAGTTGACCACGACGTGCGCCGCTATTAGTTTTTTTAAGTTCGTATTTTAATTTCACGAAGCCTCCAATATGCCAGAGAAACAATCTGACTGTTAATTCAGAACCTTAGGCCAAACAAAAGTTCAGTCTAGTGGGTTCTATGAGGAGCGGTCGCGTATTCCTTGCGAGAGATTAGACAGACACCCTGCCCGACTCCTAGCTTACTGCTAGCACCCGTAAATTTTTGTATCGCTTAAACCAGCTTAAGTTAGCTCGTTTTCTTATTGATGAACATCGCATCGCCGTAGCTGAAGAAACGGTATTCGCTCTTCACGGCGTGATCGTAAGCGCCCATCACATTATCGTAGCCAGCAAATGCACTCACCAACATAATCAGTGTTGATTCTGGCAAGTGGAAGTTGGTAATCAGGCAATCCACCAACTGGTATTCATAGCCAGGGAAGATGAAGATTTCTGTATCACCAAAGAAAGGAACGAGCTCGGTGCCTTTCTTCAATGCATCTTGCGCTGCACTTTCTAGTGAGCGTACTGATGTTGTACCAACAGCAATAATACGTCCGCCACGAGCTTTTGCTGCAGCTACGGCGTCAACCACTTCTTGCGGCACTTCAACGTACTCAGCATGCATGTGGTGATCATTGATGTTATCTACTTTTACTGGCTGGAACGTACCAGCACCAACATGAAGCGTCACGTAAGCAAACTCAACACCTTTTTCTTTCATGTCAGCCATTAGCTTGTCATCAAAGTGAAGGCCTGCTGTTGGCGCTGCAACCGCACCCGGCTTTTCATTATAGACAGTCTGGTAGCGCTCTTTATCTGCATCTTCATCAGGACGATCGATGTAAGGAGGCAGTGGCATGTGACCAACACTGTTAAGAATCTCTAAAACGCTTTGATCAGATGTGAAATGGATTTCGAATAACGCATCGTGACGCGCCACCATTTCAGCTTCATATTCATCGTTCTCACCAAGGAACAACTTGGTACCCGGCTTCGGTGATTTAGAACAACGAACATGCGCAAGAATGCTTTTCTCATCAAGCATACGTTCAACCAGCACTTCAAGCTTACCGCCTGATGCCTTGCGACCAAATACACGAGCTGGAATCACTCGAGTGTTATTGAAAACAACAAGATCGCCTGGCTCAACCAAGTCTAAAACGTCTTTAAACGAACCATCAGCTAGGTTACCGCTGTTGCCATCTAATTTAAGCAGGCGGCTTGCTGTACGCTCCTCTTGAGGGTAGCGAGCAATGAGTTCATCTGGTAGGTCAAAGTGAAAATCTGAAACTTGCATGTGTCTAGTCTTGTCTTAGTTGATGAGATTTGTGCCGTTGACGAATCATAAATCGTAGTTGCTGGATAATCGTTACGGTAAGTCAATCGTTACCAGAAACACATCGCAAACACGACTAAAAATTTCGCAGTGGGCTAGTATAGGCACACGAGCCGCAATAGCAAGGTTTACAGCACTGGATTATTGTAAAGAGGCGTAAAATAATGCGACTGATTCACCTCCTCAAGCTAAAGAATTAGTTGCATAAAACTCACCCAAGAATGCGTCAGATCTCAGTTATTTTTTGGATAAAAAACTATAGTAATAGCAACAAATAAAAAAGAAGGAGGTTCGTATGATCAAGGTTGAAGATATGATGACTCGCAACCCTCATACCCTATTGCGCTCACACTCACTGGCCGATGCTAAGCACATGATGGAAGCACTTGATATCCGCCATATTCCGGTCGTCGATTCCGACAGGCAACTACTAGGTGTCGTCACACAGCGAGACGTTCTCGCCGCTCAAGAATCCAGCCTACAAAACATCCCACAAGCTCAATCTTTTACTCTTGCTACTCCCCTCAACGACATCATGCACAAAAGTGTTATGTCGGTAGAGCCGCGTGCAGGATTAAAAGAATCGGCTATCTACATGCAGAAACATAAAGTGGGCTGTTTACCTGTCGTAGAAAACCACGAACTAGTAGGCATTATTACAGACAGCGATTTTGTCACGATAGCGATCAATTTACTGGAGCTGCAAGAAGAAGTAGAGCCAGAAGAAGCGGAAGTAGAGTAACGCTCGGAATTGATATAAAGAAGAGCGGCCAATTCAGCCGCTCAGAGGGATTGTTGTCGCAGCGGATTATTATAGAAGCTCAGATACCACATCCGCTAATTGATGGAATGTCTCACGACGCGAAGAGCTTGGTCGCCAGACAAGGCCAATATCTCGGTAGGCCTGCTGACCAGGAGGATCGATCACAACGAGATTCTGGTTTTCCAATAAACCGTGGTCGATCGCCATTTGCGGAATAAAGGTGGTTCCTAAACCATTGGCCACCATTTGCACCAATGTGTGAAGGCTCGTCGCAGTGAACGGGTTGATCTTCTCTTTATCCGTTAACTTACAAGCCGACACAGCATGCTCGGTTAAGCAATGCTCGTTCTCCAACAAAAATACAGATTCGTCTGGCAGGTCATCGTATTTAATCGGAACGCGAATACCATCAGCTTGATTGCGACTGATCACCATCCGGAAAGGGTCTTGCCCAACAACTTGGCTTTCCATATTGTCGATATCGACAGGCAAAGCCAGAATCAGCACATCTAAATCTCCATGACGCAGCGCAGCCAATAGGTTGGTCGTTGTGTCTTCACGTAACAGCAAATTTAATTGTGGAAAGCGCTGGTTGGCTTCCTGTACCAAATCGCACAAAAGGAACGGCGCTATAGTAGGAATACACCCGACTCGCAGCTGCCCTTGCATCGCATCCCCGTTACATAGATTTCCAAGCTCTACGAGATCTTGTCCTTTCGCTAGTAGCTCTCGACCGTGCTTGACCACCAGCTCACCTGCTTGCGTGAAAACTAGCGGGCTCTTTTTATCTTTCTTCTCATAAAGCGGGCAACCAATCAGCTCTTCTAGGTTTTGAATGCCTTTACTTAGCGTAGATTGACTGACGAAACAGCGATCTGCGGCATCACTGAAATGACGAGTTTCGTGAAGAGTAACAAGATAGTGAAGTTGCTTAAGACTTGGCCATTTATTCATGAAATTACTTTGTAATATGAGTAGGATAAGTTAGGTAAAGGTCATTCGACCTAAGGACAGGGCAAAGAATAAGCTTATCGCTTTTTTCGATTAACTTAATCTATTTAATTCGCTTTTTTCTATAGTACCGATTGTACTATAGTTTGTCCCGTAGAAACGGAGCCCAAACAAAGATGTGTTGGGCCAACTAATTTTTTAGGAGATTCCAAAATGGTACTAGTAGGTCGTCAAGCCCCTGACTTTACTGCAGCAGCTGTTCTAGGTAACGGTGAGATCGTTGATAACTTCAACTTCGCAGAATTCACTAAAGGTAAGAAAGCTGTAGTTTTCTTCTACCCACTAGACTTCACTTTCGTTTGTCCTTCAGAGCTAATCGCTTTCGACAACCGTCTTGAAGATTTCCAAGCTAAAGGCGTTGAAGTAATCGGTGTTTCTATCGATTCTCAATTCTCTCACAACGCATGGCGTAACACTGCTATCGCTGATGGCGGTATCGGTCAAGTTAAATACCCTCTAGTTGCTGACGTTAAGCACGAGATCTGCAAAGCATACGATGTTGAGCACCCAGAAGCAGGCGTTGCTTTCCGTGGTTCTTTCCTAATCGACGCTGACGGCCTTGTACGTCACCAAGTAGTTAACGATCTTCCACTAGGTCGTAACATCGACGAAATGCTACGCATGGTAGACGCACTAAACTTCCACGAGAAGAACGGTGAAGTTTGTCCTGCACAATGGGAAGAAGGCAAATCAGGTATGGACGCATCTCCAAAAGGTGTTGCAGCATTCCTATCTGAGCACGCTGACGACCTAAGCAAGTAATTACCTCTTAAGCCCGAACTCAACGCGGGTTAATGGTTGGAAGATTCTCTTTAAAGAGACATAAAGCATAAGCTAATAGCGCAAAGCGCACCGCCAATCAGTTAAGAAGTAAAGTCCTATTAAAAGCCCGAAGTTAACGCTTCGGGCTTTTTGTTTTCCCCCTCCTCGCTCCCCTAGACTGACTCTTGTAATAGATAATTGAGGTAGCGATAAACCTAAACTTTACCTCTATTTTCCCTTATCCCCATCTATTCAGAATCACACCTAGATTGCTATTATTTCATCAGTATCTTTTTGAACGGATAAACACGATG
Organism: Vibrio sp. 10N.286.48.C11; assembly: GCF_041469805.1. Classification (NCBI taxonomy): domain Bacteria; kingdom Pseudomonadati; phylum Pseudomonadota; class Gammaproteobacteria; order Vibrionales; family Vibrionaceae; genus Vibrio; species Vibrio sp. 10N.286.48.C11. The sequence continues at coordinate 78,277 of NZ_JBFRLK010000038.1, forward strand.
AACACCGAAATTGAAGTCTGTATCGATAACTTAGAATCTCTTCATACCGCACTATCTGGTGGCGCGAATCGAATTGAGCTTTGCTCTTCATTAGCACTTGGCGGATTAACTCCAAGCTTCGGAATGATGAAACAAGCGGCAATAGTTTCGTCGGTTCCGGTCTACGCTATGATACGCCCAAGACAAGGCGACTTCATTTTCGATAACGACGATATGCTCTGTATGCTTGAAGATATTGAAGCTTGCGCAAATGCAGGATTGGATGGGGTCGTACTTGGTGTGTTAGCGCCGAACGGAAGTATTGATATGCCAAAGATGCAACAACTGGCTGACAAAGCGCACTCGTTAAAGCTTGGGATTACCTTCCACAGAGCCATCGATCAAAGCTCTGATTTCCAAGCAGCATTAGAACAAATCATTACACTTGGATGCGAAAGAGTCCTGACATCAGGGCTTGCTGCTAATGCTGAGCAAGGTATCGATGTATTGGCTGCAATGGTCAAACAAGCCGATGGACGAATTGATATCATGGCGGGGGCTGGCGTTAACGCTGCGAATGCCAAAATGATTCAAAGCGCTACCCAAGTACCTGCTCTTCACCTTTCAGGTAAATCGACAAGGCCGAGTCTAATGGAAAACAACTCAAGTGCTCAAATGGGCAGTGATAATATTGATGATTATCAGATCCCAGTGACAGATGCGAGTAAGATATCTGATGTGAGAGCCGCCCTCACCGCTTAGGGCAATAGTCGCCAGCATAAATCCAGAGAACCTCGCTGACTAATCTAACTGACTGACGTATATTAGATTTAATAGCGCAGAAAATTTTCATGGATAGATATGGCTAAAGACTTATTCAGCTCTCTTGATTTAAACCTGTTACGAACATTTCTGATTGTTTATCAAGAACAAAACACCAGAAAGGCTGCGGAGCGTTTATTCGTTTCTCAGCCAGCGGTTAGCCAAGCCCTGCAAAAGCTAAGACACCACTTCAACGATGACCTTTTCGTTAAAGTTCATGGTGGCTTACAAGCCACCGCATTTAGCGAAGAGCTAGCGAATGAAATCTCACCTCATTTAGATGGTTTGAAAACCGCAATTAACTCCTCAAATACCTTTGACCCAAAGCAAATTGACAACCCAATAAAAATTGCGTTGTCCCCCGCGGTATTATCATGTTTATCAGGGGTTCTCTACAAAATCATCAAGCATCAAGCTCCAAACTGTGAGTTAGAATTAACTAGCTGGACAACATCCTCAGTTGAAGACATACAAAAAGGAAAGATCTTTTTAGGCGTTGCTTATCAACTACCTAATGTCTCAAAAGAAATTTATATTCAAAAGCTCGTTGAGCTTGATGGACGGCTATTTGTAAGAAAAGACCATCCAGTAAAAAAATCAATTGTCACCCCACAAGATTTGGCTGGCTATGAGATTGCATCACTAATATCACCAGGGTGGAACGATAACTTTAGTCAAGCTTCACGAATATTAGAAACCCACTCGATTCCTCATCGCGTTGGATTTCGTTCTGAAATGGTATCAGCTCTTGTTGATGTTCTGCTTAATTCTGATATGTACATGCCACATTCCAACCTCTTTTCTATCCATAACTATCCCAACCTGAGAGCTATTGATATTGACATCGCGAGCGAACTAAAAATGGTTGGAGTATATAGCCATATCCATACAAAGAATCGTAATAGCCCTCTTCATATGTGGCTCTGCGATGTTGTTCAGCAAGCACTAAACGAACAGATTAATAAGTAGTGCTTATTACAATTATACAAAATACTACTTAGCCTAAAAATAAAACACTGTTTAATATTAGCCCTATCAAAACGGATACTGAACTACGAAGGATCGTGCAGTTAAGTTAACCCTAAATAGAGACTAATATGAAAATTGCACTTACTACCCTAATTTCAGCTTCACTACTTTCTGTTCCAGTTCTTGCAAACAACTTTGACAGCCAACACCGTGTGGGTATCGGTTACAACCAAACTCAAGTAGACGATTGGCTAACCGATGACACAGTTGATTGGGGTAACGGTATCAAACTTGAATATGGTTATGAATTTAACCGTATCGTAGGTATCAACGTTTCTTACGCAACGAATAGCGATGACGAAAACGTTGAAGGTATAAAAGCCGAGATCGATGGTTACAAATTCCAAGTTGATGCTGATATCGGTTATAAATTTGAATTAGATGGCTTCTCTTTGAAACCTTATGGTGTTCTGGGCCTAGCTCGTCAAAGTGAAGATAATTCAATTAGCATCCTAGACAAGAAGTGGACTGAATCATACAACGATACCAGCTTCGTTGTTGGCCTAGGTGGTCGAGCTGAATTCGGGCCACACCTATACACCGACATGCGCTTTGAATTCGCGAGCTACGATGACGTAGATTACGACACATTCTCATGGACTGTCGGTTACCGCTTCTAATAGATTGAAAAAGCCAGCGTCTAAGCTGGTTTTTTACAATCAGTCAATTGCTGGGTTTTAACACCTCATCAAAGTTGACTCACTTTTGAACAATTCTCAAATCAAAATTCATTGCAGCCACGGACGGTTAATTGCTTTAGGTATTTTTATGAAGATAAAAACTTCCCTGCTTTTACTATCTACCCTTTCTACTTCCGTTTCAGCAAGTGCTCTTCATTTATCCCCGGAACTAAAAATTGGCTCTTATCATGGCTTCGGAATGCAGGCGGGCATCACCGATGTGGCAAATTTAGGTGCCGTTTACCTTAGCTATTCTCACCTTTGGTATGACAGCGATCGATATGACGAAACGGTTGATGCGTATCGTGTTGGTATACAAAACATGTTTGGAAGAAACCAAATCCACGGCTTTCAGGCTGAGATTGGTGTGGCAAGTTATGACGGTACAAAAACGCGCTCAGGCGAAGTAGAAGAGAAAACAACACATGGTATAAGCCTCGGTGGTGCCTACGTTTACCAAGCGACACCAATGCTTGGATTACGTGCTGGTGTTGATATGAATATTTTTGATCACAACAAAACCTTTGTGCCTTACGACACAACGGTCAATTTCAATCTTGGTGCCATTATTAGCTTCTAAAGATAAACGCTATTTTAGTGCGTCATCAAGGCTTTGATCGCCGAGGTGACGTACATCTTTACCCTTCACAAAGTAAATAATGTATTCGCAGATATTCTGGCAGCGGTCTCCGACTCGCTCGATCGCACGAGCTGACCACATCACCTGCAAAATATTGGGAATGTTCTTAGGATCTTCCATCATATAGGTCATTAACTGACGAATAACGGCCTCGTACTCCGCATCCAACTTATCATCAAGCTTGTGAACTTCTGCTGCTGCATCAACATCCATACGAGCAAAAGCATCTAATACTTGGTGAAGCATGGTGATTGCCTGACGGCAAAGGGGCTCTAACGAAACATGGAATTTCTGCTCTTTGGTTGAAGGGATCTCAATAGCACCTTGCGCAATTTTAGAAGCAACATCGCCAATACGTTCCAGATCGGTAATCGTTTTGATGATCGCCATAATCAAACGCAGATCTTTCGCTGTCGGCTGACGCTTTGCAATAATTCGAGTACACGCCTCATCAATCGACACTTCCATCGCATTAACTTTATGGTCATCACGAATCACTTTTTTAGCCAATTCAACATCGTCTTTATGAAGCGCCTGCATTGCAAACGAGAGTTGCTGCTCCACTAACCCGCCCATGGTCAATACATGAGTACGGATCGACTCTAACTCGACATTGAATTGCCCTGAAATGTGGCGACCGAAATGCATACTTGCTCCTTGAAAGAAATGAAGAAAGCCATTTTTGTAGAGTGACTTAGCTCTAGATGACACCTTTGTAGAGGTTAGCCATATCTACCAGTAATGTAGTCTTCCGTCTGGTTTTTCAATGGAGACGTAAAAATTGAGTCCGTATCTGAGTACTCGATCAATTTTCCCATATGAATAAATGCAGTATGGTCACTTACACGCGCGGCTTGTTGCATGTTGTGGGTAACAATCACCACTGTGTATTGCGTTTTTAGATCGTTGATCAACTCTTCAATCGTCAAAGTAGAAATCGGATCGAGTGCCGATGTCGGCTCATCTAACAACAGCACTTCAGGCTCAATCGCAACCGCACGAGCGATAACCAAACGCTGCTGTTGACCGCCAGATAAACCAAAAGCATTCTCATGCAACCGATCTTTCACTTCATCCCATAACGCAGCAGCGCGCAGAGAGCGTTCAACCGCATCATCAAGGTCTCGGCTGTTGCTAACGCCTTGTAGCCTCAAGCCATAAACCACATTCTCATAGATAGATTTAGGAAAAGGGTTTGGACGCTGGAATACCATACCCACACGGCGTCGTAAGGTCGCAACATCCACCTTAGGGTGATAGACGTTCTTGCCATGAAGCTTCACTTTCCCGGAAACCTTACAGCCTTCAACAAGATCGTTCATGCGATTAATGCAGCGCAGCAGAGTCGACTTACCACACCCAGAAGGGCCGATAAACGCCGTCACCTGCCCCTTCGGGATCTGCATCGAGATATCATCAAGTGCTTGGCTCTCTTTATAGTAAAGATTTAGCCCTTCGATCGAGATAGCAATTTGCTCATCCTTCAGATTGTGAACATCAAGTGGTGCTTGGTAACCCAAGGTTTCATTAATCGAGAACATCTAATCTTGTCCTAAGGTTCGGTATTTTTCACGCAAGTTATTACGGATATTGATGGCTGTTAAGTTCAACCCAACAATCACCGTAACCAATAAAAATGAAGTCGCATACACTAAAGGTCGTGCCGCTTCGATATTAGAGGTTTGAAAACCAACATCATAGATATGAAAGCCTAAATGCATGAACTTTCTATCTAAGTGTAAATACGGAAACTGACCATCGACTGGCAAGCTAGATGCCAATTTAACAACACCCACCAGCATAAGTGGTGCAACTTCCCCCGCGGCTCTCGCGATTGCCAAAATTAAACCAGTGATAATCGCTGGGCTTGCCATCGGTAAAACAATGCGCCAAAGCGTCTCAAATTGAGTCGCACCAAGCGCTAATGAACCGTGCCTCACTGCACTAGGAATGCGCGTTAAGCCCTCTTCAGTGGTTACGATAACGACTGGAAGCGTCAAGACCGCTAAGGTTAGTGCTGACCAAAGTAGACCCGGCGTACCAAATGTCGGTGCTGGCAATCGCTCTGCATAGAACAACGTATCAATCGAGCCACCAATGGTATAGACGAAAAAGCCTAAACCAAAAACGCCATACACAATCGACGGTACACCCGCCAAGTTAATCACGGCGATACGAATTAAACGTGTTAGTGCGTTGTTTTTTGCGTATTCATGAAGATATATCGCAGCGACTACCCCAAGAGGCATCACGACGATCGACATGAGAATAACCAACAGTACTGTGCCAAAAATAGCAGGAAACACACCGCCTTCAGAGTTTGAGTCTCGCGGATTCTCTGATAAGAACTTCCAAACTTGTTTGCCCCAGTGCCCAACCTTTTCTAGGTAAGACATATTATTCGGGTACCAATAATCCAGAATGTGACTTAGCGAGATCTCGACCAGCTCGCCTGTCATATCCTCAACCAGCAAGCTTTCGACATTAAGCTGCGTTCTAAGGTGCTCAAGCTTAACTTCGGCTTCATCCAACTGGCGATTTAATTCCAGTTTAGTTTGAGTATAGGTTGTAAGGTATTCATCGCTCACTGACTCATTGAGTTCAAGCTTACGCTTTTCTAAGCGCAGGTTTTCCAATTGCCAGCTGATATTGCGTATTTCTTGGTTCACAACACGCGACGTTTCTTTACGTAACGTATCAGCGAACGCCAAACCTTGTTCGAGCTTTTGGTCTATGTTCGAGTCAAAAGTGCCAGAAGCAGTTTTAAAACCCACCGGCTTACCAAAGAAGTAGCCACCTCGACTTCGTTCAATCACAACCCAATCAAGCGGGGTGGTGGGTTCACGTAAGTTAACATCCAGAATAGAAACAAAGTCCGCAGGGTACAGTTCTCTGTTGGCAACTTTGATGCTTAAGCGCTGTATTAGCCCAGTCGACAAATTTTGAGGTGACAAGAGATCATGGACTTGTGGAACTTGCTCTATCGGGATGTATTTTCGTTCATATAACTGACCAACCAATACATCTTGTTTTGATACGGTTTCGTCAAGATCGACCACTAGCGATAAGTCTTTGGAATCAACTTGCCATTGGTACAAAGGTGCGGGCCAAAAATAGGTTAAGCCCTTCCAACCAATCAGCAGCATTAGACCAAGAACAGAAAGCATACTTATGCTCACCGCCCCACCCGTTAGCCAGATCCACGGAGAGCCCGATTTAACCCAAGATAATAATGACTTCAGTTTATTCATCATGATCGACCTTGCTCTTGACGTACTGAAATCAAAGATCCACAAAGATCTTGAGATTCGCTAGCCAAACCACTAAAAGCCATTGATACACATTGAGACAAACCTTTAAAACTACAGCGCACGATATTTATCTCTCAGTCTTTGTCTAACCCACTCAGCAACTGAGTTCACCGCGAATGTAAAGATAAACAGCAAGAGTGCAGCCAAGAACAGCAAGCGGAAATGAGAACCGCCCACTTCTGATTCTGGTAGCTCAACAGCAATCGTTGCCGATAAGGTTCTCATCCCTTCCAAAATATTCCAGTCAAGAATTGGAGTGTTACCTGTCGCCATCAAGACGATCATGGTTTCGCCAACCGCTCGACCTAGGCCCATCATAACCGCTGAAAAGATACCTGGACTCGCCGTCAATAACACCACATAAATAAGCGTCTGCCACGCCGTCGCACCCAACGCTAATGAGCCATCAGATAAATGTTTAGGTACAGAGAAAATAGCGTCTTCAGCAATAGTGAAAATCGTTGGGATGACCGCAAAGCCCATAGCAAAACCAACCACCAGCGCATTGCGTTGGTCAAAGTCGATGCCATAGCTGGCCAAGAAGGTACGAATATCACCACCAAACAATAAGGCTTCAATGTTGCTTCCACCAGCAAACACAGCAACTACTGTAACCACCAATACTGGAATCAATATCAGCGCGTGCCAACCATTAGAGAAGCGACCCGTTACCATCTTCGGTAAACAGAACCAAACAAGTCCAGTCAACAGTGTGCTCAGTGGTAATAACACCATTAATGAGAAGACAGCTGTTAAATGTGTCTCAACGATTGGAGCAAACCAAAGCCCAGCCAAGAATCCGATGATCACGGTCGGAAGAGCTTCCATCAGCTCTATCGAAGGCTTCACGACTCTTCGCATGCGTGGAGACATAAAGTAAGCGGTGTAAATAGCTCCGAGCACAGCAACCGGCACGGCAAACATCATCGCAAACAGAGCGGCTTTGATAGTACCGAATGTGATAGGTACTAAACTGAATTTCTCTTCAAAGTCATCATTCGCCGAGGTTGATTGCCAAACGTATTGCGGTTCAGGGTAACTTTCATACCAGACCTTTTGCCAAAGCGATGAGAATGAGATTTGTGGGTATTCATTATCGACTTTAGCCACACTGATGGTGCCATCAATCAAAGTCGCCAGATGCAGTTCATTAGCAGACATAGCGGCTAGTTGTGGTGATTTATCAAAGGCTCGTTCAAACAAAGACAGCTTTTCACTGGTCGTATAGTGGCTTTGTAATGTGCCGTTCTTATAGAAGCTATAAAAACCCTTTCTATAAGTATCAGGAAGAATAAATTGCACTTGTTCAGCAAGTTGGAAGTCTCGAATATGGGTCAGGCTACGTTTTTCATTTTTGAGTACATCGAACCATTGAGAAACCTGTCCGTCCTCATGCGTAACCAACAACGAGTATGCACCAGAAAGTAAATCGATGCTTTTCACGGAATGTTTCGCATCATTCAAGCTAAGATCAATCACTTCACGAACATCAAAACCGTTATCTGATAGTTTCAAAACAACCAAATCCGATTGTGCTCGTAGGTATAAAGTTTGCCCATCAGGTGTGACAAGCAGTTGCTGTTGCAAGCCCAGCTTATCCGATAGCCATTGGCTCTTCTGAAAAACATACTGACCAGTAAGGTCACTCTGATACCACTTAACCAAGACTCGTTGGTCACTTAACTGCGCGGCAACCGTAATCCCACGTCCATTCTTAGAGAACGCGAATTTGTCGATCGTCGCCCCATTTGAGGGTTCATCATTTAAAAATGGTTCTGGGAGATCGATTTGCTCAATTTTAGGATCGGCTTCACTGCCCTTTTGCAGCACAGGCGCACTATACTCAGGATAGAAAAAAGTAAGGTTGCTTGCACTATCGGCAAAGGCAAACCAGTTTTCTGATGGGGTATTTCGAGAGAAGGCAACAGGATTGGCTAAAACATTTCGCTCAAAGTAAGAGTGTGTATTTTGAGACTCTAAATCCCAAAACTGCACCAAGCCAGATTTTTCGATAGTAAATGCATGCTGACCGTATTCATCAACAGATAAGGCGATAGGCTTTTCTACAGCAACGGTCTTTACGGCTTGGTCTGTCTCTAAACCAGTATCAGAAAACACCGGTAAAATGACCATCGCCAAGTAAACAAAGATCAATACCAGAGCAGCTAGAACACTGACGGCACCACATGTCACTGAAAAACGGACGAGACGATCTTTCAACCATCTTTTTTTGTCACGCTCTTTCAATGAAAATTGGGCTGAAGCCATCTGTTTATCTACCTTTTTTTAGCTACTGACATAATATGTACGTTAGATGACAATTATATTACAAGTTACGTTAAACAACTGAAACTAATAACAAGTTTGTTGACCATATTTCTTAAAGTAAGATCATAGATTTTGTGAATTTTGCCATTCTAATTTAAAGTAATCAGCTCTATAGCCAGTACTCAAGGATTCTCATCTCGATGGAAAAAGACTATGTCACAAAAGAACTTAGCTGGTTATCCTTCAACGAAAGAGTGCTCCAAGAAGCGGCAGATAAGTCAGTTCCCTTAATCGAAAGAGTTCGTTTTTTAGGTATTTACTCGAAAAACCTCGATGAGTTTTACAAAGTCCGATTTGCTGATGTGAAGCGAAAGATCTTACTTCAAGATCCACAGCTAACCTCCAACTCGCCGAAAAGCCTACTAACTCAAATGCAGAGCAAAGCAAGCAAGCTCGATGCTCAATTCCATGAACTGTATAACGACTTGCTACTGGAATTGGCACGCAATCGTATTTTTCTGGTCAACGAACAGCAAATCAGCGAAGAACAAAGTGGCTGGATAAAAAAGTACTTTAAGAAAAAAGTGCTGCCACACTTAACACCGCTTCTCTTGAACGAAGATAGCCAGTTACTCAATATTCTCAAAGACGAACAAAGTTACTTAGCCATCGACATCGAGCGTGAGGCATCTTCTCAATATGTCTTACTCGAAATCCCATCAGAGGCACTCCCTCGATTTGTTAAGTTACCGGAAGCTTCGGGTTCGCAGCGTACAACTTTGATCTTGTTAGATAATATAGTTCGATTTTGTTTGGATGACTTGCTTAAAGGATTCTTTGAGTATGACTCATTGCGTTGCTTTGCGATAAAAATGACACGTGATGCCGATTATGATCTGCAAGAGGACAACGAAAATAACCTATTAGAATCGATGTCATTAGGTTTAGAACAGCGCTTAACGGCACTGCCGATCCGTCTGATCTATGAGTCAGAGATGCCCGCTGAAATGCTCAACTTCTTACAAGTCAGACTTAAACTATCTGACTATGACAGTGTCATTGCGGGTGGTCGCTATCATAACTTCAAACACTTCTCTGAGTTCCCAAGCCTTAACCGACGTGATTTAGTTAATCGTCCTCTACCCGCGATTAAGTGCGCGCATTTCAGCCATTACCCAAACTATTTCGAAGCGCTCAAAGCTCGCGACATCTTACTGCATTATCCTTATCACACCTTTAGTCACATCACTGAACTGGTTAGGCAGGCTTCCTTTGACCCGAAGGTAACCTCCATCAAAATAAACGTTTACCGTGTTGCGGAAGGCTCAAAACTCCTCAGCTCGATCATCGATGCGGCGCACAATGGCAAAAAGGTCACTGTGGTTGTCGAGCTGCAAGCACGCTTTGATGAGCAAGCCAACATTCAATGGACCAAGAAACTTCAAGAAGCGGGTGTAAAAGTCATCCATGGCATCCCAAGTTTGAAGATCCATTCCAAGTTGCTGCTCATCAAACGAAAAGAAGGCAAGCATACCGAGCATTATGCCCATATTGGCACTGGCAACTTCCATGAAGTTACAGCGCGCGTGTATACCGATTTCTCTCTGCTCACTGCGAATGAAGATTTGACTCAAGAGGTGAGACAAGTCTTTAAGTATATTGAAAACCCTTATCAAAAGTCCCAGTTCAAGCAACTGATTGTGTCACCAAAGAATACTAGAAAACGTCTGTACCAATTGATAGATAATGAAATACAAAACGCGATAGAAGGTAAACCTGCAAGCATCACTCTAAAACTCAACAACTTGGTCGATCGAGAGATCATTGAAAAGCTCTATCAGGCTAGCCAAGCCAATGTAAAAGTGAGAATGGTCATTCGCGGCATGTGCTCTCTTGTCCCTGGCATACCCAACATCAGTGACCATATTGAGATAATCAGTGTGGTCGATCGTTTCCTCGAACACCCTAGAGTGATGATATTTGGTAACGCTGGAAAGCCGAAAGTCTATATATCTTCCGCTGACTGGATGACACGAAACTTTGATCACCGCATCGAAGTTGCAGCCCCAATTTTAGATCCAAAGATCAAGCAAACCATTATCGATATCACCGAGTTTCATTTCGATGACAGCAACAAAGCTCGAGTACTAAACCAATCGATGAGCCACCCTTACATACAACCACCAGCAAACCCACTTGATTACCCGACGTCACAACTCTCCACTTACCACTATATTAAACGTATGGAGAAACTTGCTCGCAAGAAGTACAAACAAGAGAAGAAATCATGCCGCTAATTGATAACAAACATTCTCGATGTATTGCCGCTATCGACTTGGGTTCGAACAGCTTCCATATGGTGGTTGCCCGAGTATTCGATCAACACCTGCAATTAGTCAGCAGGCACAAACAGAAAGTGAGATTAGGTGATGGATTGGATGAACATAACGTCCTATCCGAAAGCGCTATCGAACGAGGTCTAGAATGCCTCAAGGTGTTCGCAGAGCGACTAGCGGATTTTGAACTTGATGATGTCAGAGTTGTTGCGACTCATACCCTAAGAAAAGCCAAAAACGCTAAAGACTTCTTAGAGCAAGCCAAACCACTGTTTCCTTTTCCAATAGAGATCATCTCAGGTCAAGAAGAAGCTCGAATAATCTATAACGGCGTAGAACACACTCAAACCGCTTCTGAATCTAAGTTGGTTATTGATATCGGTGGAGGGAGTACCGAACTCGTCGCCGGACAAGGCTTTACCCCACTGATTATGCGCAGTTTACCGATGGGGTGCGTCAGTTTTACTCAGCGCTTCTTTGCCGATGGAGGGCTGACATCACAGCACTTCTCCGATGCTTATGTCTCTGCTACTCGCCTGTTGATGCCATTAATTGAAGAATACAAACAAATCTCTTGGGAAGTTGCCTTTGGCTCATCAGGGACGGCTAAATCAATAAAAGAGGTACTCATTGGCTTAGGGTTCACCGATGGTCTCATTACGCCGCAACGCCTATCCTATTTGAAGAACCACTTATGTGAATTTCCATCATCTAAGGGATTAGACCTTTCAGGTTTAAGTGATGAAAGAAAGCCGGTGTTTGCCGCTGGTGTCACCATTCTTTCAGCAGTTATGGATATGCTCAACATCAATGAATTGCATTTCTCCGATAGTGCCTTAAGAGAAGGGGTTCTTTATGACATGGAAGATCGGTTTAAAGATATTGATGTTCGAACAAGAACCGCCGAAACGCTTGTCTCTCGATACCATGTTGACGTAGTTCATGGCCAGAAAGTCAAAGCACTCACCCTTTCATTACTGAAACAAGCGCAACCTCAGGTGAGTACTGCGGTAAATAATGAACTTTATGATCTAATTGGATGGGCTGCATTGCTTCATGAAGTGGGACAAAGCATCGCATTCCAAGGCTATCACCGTCATTCAGCTTATCTGCTTAAACATACGACTATGCCCGGTTTCAATACTGAGCAGCAGCGTCTGATCTCAGCATTAGTTCGCTATCAAAGAAAAGCGCTCAAACTACAAGATTTGCCGGAACTTTCTCTGTTTACTCAGCAACAAGTCACCCTGCTGATTCGTATATTGAGACTCGCTATCTTACTCAACCGTCAGCGAAATCAAGCACTGGCCCCAGACGTGACTCTAACGATTGAACAACAGGATAACTGGGAATTGAAAGGAACTAACAGCGATTGGTTGGCCCAAAACCAACTGCTTGATTATGAGCTCAGAGAAGAGCAACAACGTTGGAAAAATGCAGAATGGTCGTTGCAGCTAAAATAACGAACAGTCAAAATAAAAACAGCTTGCGACGCGCAAGCTGTTCATACGTTTTTTTCTAAGTTTGTCGTAGCCTGAATTAGAGCCCGACTTTTGCCAATTCTTGCTCTGCGAACTCAGACGGTATCGCTAAATAGCCATCTTTCTCTACAAGTTCTTGTCCTTGCTTTGAGAACACAAAAGTGAGGAACTCTCTTTCAACGGGAGAAAGCGGTTTATCTGGGTGTTTGTTCACGTATACGTAAAGAAAGCGTGATAGAGGGTAATCACCGCTCAAGATATTCGCTCGAGTCGGCTCTACATAATCAGAACCATGCTCAGCAATAGGAATTAACTTAACGCCAGCGACACGATAGCCAATACCTGAGTAACCTATGCCGCTGATTGATGATGCGACCGACTGTACAACCGATGCAGAACCTGGCTGCTCATTGACTCGGTTCTTAAAGTCACCACCACATAGTGCGTTTTGTTTGAAATAGCCATAGGTTCCCGAAACGGAATTGCGCCCAAACAACTGGAATCGATGCTTCGCCCAAGGTTGGTCGACGCCTAGATCTTGCCAATCGTTCAGCGGTTTTGTCGCACCACAGCGTAATGTCTCTGAAAAGATGCCATCAATCTGACGAAAGTTGAGCCCCTCAATAGGGTTATCGCGGTGCACAAAAAGCCCAATCGCATCGATCGCCACTCGCAGTGCTGTCGGTTTATAACCATGTTCTCTTTCAAACGCTTCAATTTCTCGCAAGCGCATCGGGCGACTCATTGGTCCCAGATGAGCAGTACCTTCTGTTAAGGCTGGAGGCGCAGTAGAAGAACCAGATGCTTGAACCTGAGCGTTAACATTTGGGTAGTAAGATTTAAATTCTTCCACCCATAACGTCGTCATACCCGCTAAGGTATCCGAACCTACCGATAATAAGCTCCCAGAAATCCCCGGAACCTTAGAATAATCAGGAAGAGAATCGACACTCTGTTCGGCATGAACAGAGTTAACCAAAGCAAACGCTAATAATGAACTGACTGGCAAACGCATCCTGCGTGTCAAACAACTCATGACACTGTCAGTCGATTTGGCAATGTGAAATGGAATCGACTACCGACACCCACCTCACTTTGAATTTCTAAATGTGAGTCATGGTGACTAAGCGCATGTTTCACAATCGCTAATCCAAGACCACTACCACCGGTATCACGAGAGCGGGCTTTATCTACACGATAGAAGCGCTCTGTGAGTCGATGTAAGTGTTGAGGCTCAATACCATCACCAGTATCTGACACATCTAAGCACGCGCCTTGGCTGGTTTGATACCAACGCACTTTGACCGTTGCACCTGCGGGTGTGTATTTAACCGCGTTATAAACCAAATTCGATATCGCACTTCTCAATTGGTCTTCATCGGCAAGAACTCGTAGGCTCTTATCGATATCAAACTCAAGCTTATGTTCGCGCTCACCGCTAAGGCTCGCCGCTTCTTTCTCAAGAACCTCAAGCATCGCCGGAACGTTGACCACTTCATCCAACTCATGCATTGGCGCCGCTTCAATTTTCGAAAGCGTGAGTAGTTGATTAACCAAACTGTTCATTCGATTGAGCTGCTCAGTCATTACGCCATGCGCCTTGGTCCACATTGGGCCAACGATCATGTCTGGATCTTCGGTCATTTCAAGGTAACCTTGAAGGACGGTCATCGGCGTACGCAATTCATGAGAAACGTTAGCGAAGAAGTTACGGCGCATGCCTTCTAACTGCTTAAGCTGGGTCACATCACGTACCACCATCAGGTGTTCACCCTCGGTATACGGCACAATACGCAGCTCGAGCATACGCTCCACATTCAATGGAGAAGGCATCTCTAATGGCTCAGAGAAATCTTGCTTATTAAGGTACTTAATAAAATCTGGAGTACGAATCAAATTCGAGATCGGTTGACCTGAATCATCTGGCCAACGAAAGCCCAGCAAATACTGAGCTAGCTTGTTACACCAAACGATATTGCCTTCACCGCGAAATACCACAACGGCATCGGGAAGCGATTCTGCACCGTTACGGAAACGGCGGATAAGGTTAGTCAGTTCTTTGCGTTTGCGACGCTGTCTCTGCTGCATACGATAAATACCGTTAAACAGAGATTCCCAGTTCCCAGAGCCTGAAGGTGGAGTTAGACGCTTCTCATCCCACAGCCATGCGGACAAACGCATTTGGTTGTGTAGATGCCAGCCGAGCTGCAATACCGTAGCAGCCAGCAGCAACCAAGGTAGGTAACCGAATATCCATCCGACTAAAACCCATGGTGCGTAAAAAAAAGCCAGCTCCCAAGCCAGCTTTTTCCAGGTTAACTTTTCAACCATTCAGGACTCCGTAAACTGGGCAGCGAAGCCACATTAAGCCTTTGTAGAAAAACGGTAGCCAGCGCCACGAACCGTTTGGATTAGCTTATCGTGACCTGCAGACTCAAGCGCTTTACGCAGGCGTCGAATATGTACATCAACCGTTCGGTCTTCAACGTAAACATTGGTACCCCAAACGTTGTTAAGCAGCTGCTCTCGGCTGTATACACGCTCTTGGTGCGTCATAAAGAAGTGCAGCATTTTGAATTCTGTTGGTCCCATATCAACTGGACCTTCACTTGCGGTCACGCGGTGTGATACTGGGTCTAATTTAAGGCCCTGTACATCAATCACATCTTCCAATGCCGTTGGTGTTACACGACGAATCACCGCTTTAAGGCGAGCAACAAGCTCTTTTGGCGAAAACGGTTTGGTAATGTAGTCGTCAGCGCCAACTTCTAAACCGCGAACCTTATCTTCTTCTTCACCACGAGCTGTTAGCATCACCACTGGGATGTTGCGAGTTAACTCTTCACGCTTCATGTGCTTGATAAAGTTTATCCCGCTACCACCAGGTAGCATCCAATCTAGTAATACTAGATCTGGGAAAGGTTCACATAGCTTGTTTACCGCTGTATCGTAATCTTCAGCCTCTACTGCTTGGTAGCCTTTTTGTTCAAGTACAAAACACAGCATCTCACGAATAGGTGCTTCATCTTCAACGACCAGAATCCTTCTCGACATAATTGAATAGCCTTTGTATTTAATCAACGCATTGCATTATCTGAGTTAATTATGACACTTTTGTGACCTTTGAAAACAAATTTTCATATAACTGTCTCAAACATTTCACTTTATAATTTTTGATACAGAGCTAAGGACAAATCGAATTAGATCTCATATCATGAGGCACTTCTAAAAAGGTATGAGAAAAATATATGTGGTTTAAAAATTGCCTAGTCTATCGCTTCAACCGTGATATTGATTTCAACGCAGATCAGCTAGAGAAACAACTTGAAGAATTCCGCTTTACTCCTTGTGGTAGCCAAGACAAACAGAAGTTTGGTTGGGTACACGCAATGGGTAGACATGGCGATATGATGACGCACGTATCAGAAAACCGCATTCTTATCTGTGCAAAGAAAGAAGAGAAAATGCTACCCGCTTCTGTGATCAAAGAATCATTGAACGCAAAAGTAGAAACGCTTGAGGCAGAGTCTGGTACCCCTCTGAAAAAGAAAGAGAAAGACAGCCTAAAAGAAGACATCATCATTGATCTACTTCCTCGAGCATTCAGCCGCAGCAACTTCACTTACGCGCTGATCATGCCAAAAGAAGGTTTCATTGTGGTTGATGCGAGCAGCTACAAAAAAGCAGAAGATGTATTAGCATTGCTACGTAAGACAATGGGTAGCCTGCCAGTAGTGCCAGCTATCCCAGAGCAAGCGATCGAAACGACTCTTACAGAATGGGTGAAATCAGGTGATACGCCACAAGGCATCACTATGCTTGATGAAGCAGAACTAAAATCTATTCAAGAAGACGGCGGTATTGTTCGAGTTAAGAAACAAGAACTAGAAGCTGATGAGATTAAAAACCACATAGAAGCCAATAAGATGGTGACGAAACTTCTTATCAACTGGCAAGACCGTATTGAATTCATTCTTGCAGAAGATGGCAGCATCAAACGCCTAAAATTCAGTGATGAGCTCAAAGACGAAAACGACGATATTCCTCGTGAAGATCAAGCTGCGCGTTTTGATGCGGACTTCTCTCTACTTTGTGGTGAGTTCAGTGTTTTCCTTCCAAACCTATTTGAATCATTAGGCGGGTTAACTCAACCTAACGCTTAATCAGTCAAACTATAGGCTCAGGTGCTAACGGTATCTGAGCTTATTTCTCGCTAAGTTCCCACTTATATTTGCCTCTCTGCCCTCTTGTTAATGTCATTGCTATCTTTAGGGCTATCAACCAAACTCATTTTAGCGTAAAATTTGCGCCCCTTTGATATCACTTGGTGGTATCAACCTGACTTGAGATCAGATTAGAGAACGAAGCAATGACTACACAAAAACCATTTGTACCTGAACTATTATCACCGGCAGGAAGCCTCAAAAACATGCGTTACGCATTCGCCTACGGCGCAGATGCAGTTTACGCAGGCCAGCCACGTTACAGCCTTCGCGTTCGTAACAACGAGTTCAATCACGAAAACCTACAAATTGGTATCGATGAAGCTCATGCTCAAGGCAAAAAGTTATATGTTGTATGTAACATTCAGCCTCACAACTCTAAATTAAAAACATTCATTCGCGACCTTAAACCAGTTGTAGACATGGGCCCTGACGCGCTTATCATGTCAGATCCTGGTCTTATCATGATGGTTCGTGAAGCATTCCCTGAAATGCCAATCCACCTTTCGGTTCAAGCAAACGCAGTAAACTGGGCGACCGTTAAGTTCTGGTCAACCCAAGGCGTTGAGCGTGTAATCCTATCTCGTGAGCTATCGCTTGAAGAGATCGAAGAGATTCGCGAACACTGCCCAGAAACAGAGCTAGAGATCTTTGTTCACGGTGCACTTTGCATGGCTTACTCAGGCCGTTGTCTGCTTTCTGGTTACATGAACAAGCGCGATCCAAACCAAGGTACTTGCACCAACGCGTGCCGCTGGGAATACAAAACTGAAGCAGCGAAAGAAGACGAAAACGGTCAGATCGTTGAAGCTAATCCAACTGGTGTCGCTATTCAAGAAGTTGAAGTTCAAGATGAACGTCCAGACAACACACTAGGTCTTGGTAAACCAACAGACGAAGTGGTTCTGCTTTCTGAATCACACAAGCCAGAAGAGAAAATGGCAGCGTTTGAAGATGAGCATGGTACTTACATCATGAACTCAAAAGACCTTCGTGCAATCCAACACGTTGAGCGCCTAACGAAGATGGGTGTTCACTCTCTGAAGATTGAAGGTCGTACTAAGTCTTTCTACTACTGTGCACGTACTGCTCAAGTTTACCGTAAAGCTATTGACGATGCAGTGGCAGGCAAACCATTCGATGAAAGCCTAATGGGTACGCTAGAGAGCCTAGCTCACCGCGGTTACACTGAAGGCTTCTTACGTCGTCATACTCACGATACTTACCAAAACTACGAGTACGGTTACTCTATCTCTGACACTCAACAGTTTGTTGGTGAGTTCACAGGTAAGCGACGTGGCGACCTAGCGGAAGTAGAAGTGAAGAACAAGTTTCTAGTAGGCGACAGCTTAGAAATGATGACACCGAAAGGTAACGTTGTTTTCAAACTGGAAGTTATGGAAAACCGTAAATCTGAAGCGGTCGACGATGCGAAAGGTAACGGTCACTTTGTATTTATTCCTGTACCAGCAGATCTAGATCTAGAGTACGGCTTGCTGATGCGTAACTTGAGCGAAGGCCAAGATACACGTAACGCATCAGGCAAATAATTTTTACTTAAGCGACTTACTTGAGAAGAAAATAATGGCTCTGTTAATTACTGACAAGTGCATAAACTGCGATATGTGTGATCCTGAATGCCCAAATGGTGCAATCACTATGGGCGACAGCATCTTCGAGATCGATCCTGATTTATGTACAGAGTGTAAAGGTCACTATGAAAAGCCAACATGCCAGTCAGTGTGTCCGATTACAAAATGCATCATCACTGACCCAAACCATATTGAAACTGATGATGAGCTACTTGAGAAGTTTGTTATCATTCAAGGCTTGACCTAAAAGAAGAAAGGTTCAACTTAACCATAAGTTGAACCTTTTTTTTCATCCTGATTTTCCGATTGGATAAATATTGCAGAAGAGCTCTTTTTCAAATTGATATTCGAGTCGTTCTCGCCAGTTTATTGATTGAGCTATAGGAACAAGATAAAAGTTTTCCCTGCTGGTATCGGTCACAAATGCCATTCCATACTGCATCAATTCATAGTGAACATCATTTACGAAACTAGGGTCTAAACGTTGTCTGCCTGTTAGCTGATTGATGTCATCTCTTGAAATTGAAATACCCGAGCTTTCAGCGTTGAACCTATGTCTTAACCATTCTGAAAATTCCTTCGCACAAATCATAGTCATAGTCTTATCCTTGAATTATCTATCGACGGGTATCAGACTCTGATTTCGCATACTGCATATAAGCCGCATCTTTCACCCCAAAACACTCAATCCCTGACCAAACCTTGTCAAATTCGCCATCGCCCTTGCTGATACCGTTATTGCTTTTATTAATATCAAACGATGTTCTTAATCTCGTGTTTATAAACTCTAGACAAAAGTGTGATATTTCTCCAGTTTTAGAGTCGAAAAAACCAGTGGCAGTACCACTGTAAAAAGCCTCGATAAACAGGATTACTTCTTAGATATCAAGGCCAAACATTGACTTGGCATCACTTTAACTTTTTTCTTTTTCTTAGTTTTCGCTACTTTTTTAGGAGGTGGAACTGGAACAGTCTGTGGAGCCCAACTTGCAAGTTCATATCCGCAACCATCACCTTTAGGAGGGCTCGCTTGAGCTATGCAGTTTGAACTGCCTTCAGGACACTTTAAACGAACGTGGAAGTGGGAGTGGTGTCCCCACCAAGGTCTTATTTTGCCTAACCAAGCTCTATCATTAGCGTCAGAGTTTTCTTGTTCACAAAGGGTTTGCTTGATCACTGGATGAACAAAAATACGCACCACTTTTTCATCTTTCGCCGCATAACGAATAACTTGAAAATGATCATCGGTCCAATTCGATTCACGCAATTTGTAGTTGGTAAGATCCACAACGCTCACAGGTTTAGGCACAGCTAATTCGTTCTCTGACAACCTCTTACTGGTTAACCTTAGCCATATATCAATATCTAACCCTGTTTGATGACTTGAATGACCTGAAGAAAAGCGCCCTCCTCTGGGAAGAGAAATATCACCGATCAATAAATTAGTATTGAGCTTCTCGCTGGTCGTGACTCCTAACCTCTCAATAAACTTTATAGCTTCTGTATGGCCATAGTAGCGCTCTCTTTGAGGGCGAATGATCTGATACCCCAAACCATTAATAGGCAAAGCCTGCGCGCCGTCTAGACAGCCATTGGCATAGCTTCCAATTGATGAGGGTGAATTTTTAGTAGGGTGACTCTCTTTTTCCCACGAAGTTGCTGATAGAGAAAATGAACAAAAGAATACAACCAGTGCAAAAAAGAACCTCATAATAATCCCAAATTACTGACGCTTACTCATTATATTAGTCGCCATTTAGGATTAGGTGCATATCGTACTTAAGTTTTTGGTGGTAGCTAGTGAATTATACCAATTAAAGTAAA